>CAYJAM010000060.1:0-10045 GCA_964367725.1 uncultured Sphingobacterium sp.
GTGTCAGGTCGAAGCGCTTTACTACCATTGTCAGAAAAGGTGAAACTCTTGAGCAGATTTTAAAAAGTATGTCCGAGTTTAATGAGGCTGTTTATCAATATGATGTTGATAAAGCAGTAATTACACTTGAGTCGAAATAGAAGATTTTTTAAATGCTATTGAATGAATATTTTTTAAATTAAATGCAACTCAAATGAATTTCGACCTCGCACCATAAAAAACCCTCTGAAATCCTGCTTGAACAGATTATTCAGAGGGATAATTGTTGTCCGACTGCCATCGTACATCAATTGATGATTTAAATTCTGTCTTCTAAAAATAGGAGCCATTTCGTTAATTTAAACCGATGTAAAATTATGAATATTTTTACACTTCTTGCTGCAAATCAGCAAAAAACCCATTTTGCCTATCATTTGAGGCTACTTTTTGAAAAATTATTATTAATAATTATGCAACTCAGATTAGCATTTTTTATTGTTTTAACAACCTCAATTCAGCTGTTCTCGGCACCACCGGTTAAGAGTCAGGCAATTGATAAAGTTGAAATAAAACTCGAACTTAAAAACGAGTCCTTAGTAAAGGCTTTTCAAAAAATTGAGAAGCAAAGTCAATTTCAATTCATGTATCGATATGCCGATGTAAAGGATATTAACAAGTTGGAGTTATTTGCAGAAAAGATGTCTGTCTCTGACATCTTAAAAGAATTATTGTCAAATACTTCACTTGATTTTAAGCAGGTAGATAACAGGATTATGATTGTTAATAATCAAAAAGGCGGTAATGAGCTTAATACGAGCAAATTAAAGGGGAATGATTCTTTTAGCTTACTCGATATTATTGTCAGAGGTCAGGTAAAGGATGTTAAAGGCGAGACACTACCAGGGGTAAGTGTTAAAGTTAAGGGAACCGATATTGGTGCATCAACTGATATGGATGGAAGATATACCTTAAATGTCCCGGATAATGCAACCCTCGTTTTTACATATATTGGTTATGTCACCAAAGAAGTTCTGGTAAACAATCAGGTAACTATCAATGTTAGTTTAGATGCGTCTTCAACATCATTAAGTGAGGTTGTTGTAACTGCATTAGGTATTAGTAGAGAGGCAAAATCACTTACTTACAGTACTCAAAGTGTTAAAACTGAAGAGCTTACTCAGGCTCGTGAGCCAAATGTGATCAATTCCCTACAAGGAAAAGTAGCAGGTTTATCAATTAATTCCTCAGGTACTGGTGTGGGTTCTGCATCTCGTGTTGTACTTCGTGGAAACCGTTCAATCAGTTCTGATAATCAGGTTTTATATGTTATTGACGGTGTGCCAGTGAGAGGTTTCCCGGATAACCTGAACTCTGACAATATTGCTTCAATCAACGTATTGAAAGGCCCGAACTCGGCAGCTCTTTATGGTAGCCAGGGACAGAATGGTGCAATCGTTATTGAAACTAAACAAGGAACAGCTGGGAAGGTGAATGTGTCGTTTAACAATACTTATATGTTAAATGAAGCAGTTAATTCAACTCCTTACCAGGGCGTTTACGGACAAGGTTCAGGTGGAGTGTACATCAAAAGTTCTGAAGATTCCTGGGGCCCGAAAATGGAAGGTCAAAGTGTTGCTACTTGGTCTATCAATCCGGCTAATGCAGGACAGACTTATTCATTTACTAACCAGCCTGATGCAAGAAATGATCTGTATCAAATTGGTGGTAACATTGCCTCCAACTTAATTGCTAGTATAGGTGGTGAGAAAACACAGAGTGTATTTTCTTATACTTTAACTGATGCCTCTGGTATCATTCCTAATAATCAGTTACAAAGACACAATATCTCTTTAAGGGTAACCAATAAACTGTCTTCAAGATTAACTCTTGATAGCAAGTTAGACTACATGCGTCAAATACTTGATAATCAACTTGCAGAAGGTGAAAGCAGTTTCAATCCAAACAGACAGATCTTAACAATGCCACCAAATATTCAAACTTCAATGGTGTCTAAGTATGAATTTGTTGACGCACAAGGATACACCCGTCAGGATTACTGGTTACCAGGAACGACTGTTGGATCAAATCCTTACTGGGCAATGGAGAGAAATTTAAAGAACAACACCGGAAGTAGAATCATAGCAATGACATCACTTGCTTATAAATTCACTGATGCAATCAAAGTAATGGCACGCGGATCATTTGATGGTGATAATTTTGTTGATACAGAAAAGTCATATTTCGGTACTTACAGGGATCCGGCAGGAAGATATCAGGTGGGAGAGAGTAGTGGTAATCAGGTAAATGGTGACTTATTGGCAACTTTTGATAAAGATGTAGCAAAAGACTGGAATGTTAATTTCAACCTTGGTGCAAGTATAAGAAGTTATAGAAATAACACGATGACAGCTAGTACAGGTACTGCCATGCTTGTTCCAAACTTCTTTGCATTAACTAACACGACATTACCAACTGCAACTTATTTTCCAGGTAGTAATTATGAAACACATTCATTGTATTCCTCTGCGACTATCGGATATAAAAATGCAATCTATTTAGATATAACCGGACGTAACGATTGGAGTTCTACACTTCCAGCTGCTAATCGTTCATACTTCTATCCATCTCTTGGTTTAGGTGTTGTACTTTCTGATCTTATGACTCTTCCTTCAGCAATTACATTTGCTAAAATCAGAGGTACATGGGCACAGGTTGGTAACAGTCCAAGTCCTTACCAATTAGAACGTACAGCAGTATTCAGTGCAGGTGGTAACTTAGGTTACTTAGCACTTAGTGGAACATTACCTAATTCAAATCTTTTTGCTGAGACTACGGTTTCAACAGAGTTCGGTTTAGATGCACGATTCTTAAATAACAGATTAGGATTTGACCTTACACTTTATAAAACAAACACAAAAGATCAATTATTTACCATTGCTCTTCCAGTAGGATCAGGAGCTAGTCTTGCATTTATCAATGGTGGAGATGTTCAGAATAAAGGTTTCGAAGCTGTTATTACAAGTACTCCAGTTAGAACGACAAACTTCAACTGGGATTTTAATGTAAACTTTGCTGTTAACAAAAACAAAGTGTTAAAACTTTCCGATGAGCGTCCAAGACTTGTTGTGGGTGGTGATTCATTCTTTCGTGATTTCGTGGTTGAACAAGGTCAGCCTTACGGTAGATTGTATTCAAGAGGATTTATTAGAGATGCACAAGGTAGAGTTGTAGTAGGCGCAAATGGTCTGCCTACTTATACTGCAGCAAAATCGGTTCTAATTGGTGATATTAATCCAGATTGGACTGGTGGTATTTCCAGTGCATTTTCTTACAAAAGACTTAGTGCTTCATTCACCATCTCTCACAAGCAAGGTGGTGTCGTAGGTTCTTTAACTGACGCAATTTTGGCTGGTTCAGGTTTATTGGAAGAAACCACTATCGGTAGAGACGGTACATTAGTTTTCGGACGTGATGTATTCAAGAACGAAGTTGGTGTAAAAGCAGATGGCACGCCAAATACTACTCCAGTTACTGCACAAGCTTTTTGGCAAGGAATCGGTGGTAGAAATGCACCAGTAGGTGAAGCTTTCATTTCAGATGCAACTAATACCAGATTGAGAGAACTTGTTTTAGGATATAATATTCCAAAAACAGTATTTGGTAAATTACCAGTATCTGCAGTTAAGCTTTCATTGGTAGGCAGAAATCTACTTTTCTTCTACAGAGCTTCTAAAACTTTGGATCCTGATTTCACTGCTGGAATTGGTAATGATTCAGATGGTTTCCAATCATTTGCTCCACCTACAACCAGATCCTACGGTTTAAATCTTAAGATTGATTTTTAATATTAACCATTTTATCAAACAGATTGTTATGAATATATACAAATTAAAATTCAAGTATGCCAAGTCACTGATTGGTGTATTTACAGCAATTTTGCTGGCAGCTCCAATGGCATGTACTGATAAATTTGACGATCTAAATGTTCCAAAACATTTAATCACAGAAAGCCAGATCGATGTAAATTTATTGGGCCAGGCATTTGCACAGTCTCAATATTTCGGACTACATGCACAGGTTTTTCAGGTTGCTCAAAATCTTTATGGTGATATTTATTCACAGTATTTTGCAACCACTCATGCTAACTTTAACTCTGACCAGTATCAGGATGTTGGTTCATGGACTGCAAGTAACTGGAGTAATTTCTACTCCTCTCCTGCAGTGCAATTAGATTTGGTACTGAAAAATACTGATGGAGTTGCCAATGCAATAGCTAAAGTTTGGAAAGTGGAGATTTATCACCGTATGACAGATTACTTCGGTCCGATAATTTATTCCGAATTCGGAAATAAGAAAACAAGCACAGCTTATGATTCTCAGGAAGCTATTTATAAAAATTTCTTCAAGGTTCTGGATGAAGCCAGTGTAGTTTTAAAAGCAAATCCAGGTGGATCTGCATTTGCAGCACATGATCAGATTTATTCAGGCAGTGCAGATAAATGGTTAAAGTTTGCAAACTCTTTGCGTTTAAGATTAGCTATCCGTTTGGCATATGTTGATGCTGCATTGGCCAAAGCAGAGGCTGAGAAAGCAGTTGCTGCTGGTGTATTTACAACAAATGCTGAAGGAGCATTCCTAATATCTACTGCAAACTCAATTAATTTACTTTCACGTATTACTTATATTAATGAGTTCCGTATGAGTGCTACTGCAGCTAGTATATTAAATGGATTTCAGGATCCTCGTGTGGGTGAGTATTTTGCCCCTGCAGCTGTTGGTTGTGGTT
Source organism: uncultured Sphingobacterium sp. (assembly GCA_964367725.1). Classification (GTDB taxonomy): domain Bacteria; phylum Bacteroidota; class Bacteroidia; order Sphingobacteriales; family Sphingobacteriaceae; genus Daejeonella. Next base: position 4,766 of record CAYJAM010000060.1, read on the forward strand.
ATAATGGCTTTAGAAATGGTCTTCCGGCACAAGCTAAATCAGCGGTTCTTAATGATCAGAATTCATTCGTAGGTACAAAATGGCTTTCTATCGGAAGATCAGGCACGACTACTCCCAATAGGGTATTAACCACCGCTGAGGTTTATTTCCTTAGAGCTGAAGGTGCACTTAGAGGATGGAATATGGGTGGAACTGCCCAGGATCTGTACAACACTGGTATCAGAACCTCATTAACTGAGCGAACTTCTGCTTCTACAGCTGCTATAGATGCTTATGTGATTAGTACAAATAAACCTGTTGCTATTGCTGATGCATATAATACACCACCCGCTTCTGACATCACTGTTCTTTATGATGCTGCAGGAAGTTTCGAAAGGAGATTAGAGCAAATTATCACTCAAAAATGGATAGCCATTTATCCTGATGGTTGGGAGTCATGGACAGAGAGAAGAAGAACAGGATATCCAAAAGGTTACCCAATTATCAACTCTTTAAATCCTGATGTTCCAGTTACAGGAACAATGAAGAGACTTACATTTACCACAACAGAATACTCAACAAACGCAGCTGCTGTCACTGCTGCAGTAACTTTATTGGGAGGTCCTGATAAAAACAGTACCAAACTCTGGTGGGATAAAAAACCATAATCCATTAAAAAAACAGAATCAGATATGGGAGGGATTTAATTCCTCTCTTATCTGATTTTTTAATTTTCAAGGTTTATTAAATATTAGTCCTATTATCAGTGAAAGATGCTTTTTAGAACATAATGAGTTAGCTTTTGCTATGGAATTTATTATTTATGATATTCCAAATATCTTTCTTCAAAATAATTAAACCTCAATTACAATTGTTGTTATATACTAATGGGTTCTAAGCTTTTTCAAATAAATTGAGCATAGCGTTACTCTTAAAACTGTACTGATGACTAAAAGTGACCTTCATCGAGCTGAGTTTATAAAAATGACCGGAGGACTGGCATTTTTAATGCTCAGTAATAAATGGTCTTTCGCTGAAAGCAGTATATCATCTGATCTTGTTTCCACAGCGCAAAAACGTCAGGAATATACCATTTCCTTATTAAAACAATTGGTGACGGATATTGGTCCGCGGCCGAGTGGAAGTAAAGCTTATGCCAGGGCTGCGAAGATTGTACTTAAGGAAATGCAGCGCTCCCTTCCTGAAGTTAATTATGATAACTATGAGTTTGATGACTGGGGCCCGATAAGCAGCTCCGATTTGATTGTCGGAGGACAGCAAATTGAAGCGATACCACAAAAAAGAGGTTTTGGAACTCCTGCCGACGGTGTAAGGGGAATATTTAAAAAAGAAGGATCCGGCTATGTAATTATTGACGAGCAAAGCGCCCAGATACTGGCATATTTTTCTGTAAGTCAGTATGGTAGAGCAATTGCCGGATCAGCAAGCGGAAACCTGGACAAATCAGTCCCTGTTTTTGGTCTGGGGAAGCAGGATATTCTCTTGCTTGACCGTAGTTCAAAAAATAAAAATCAGGCATGGATCAAATCTGAATATAAGCCCGTTCATAAAGCTCCCGGAATCAATGTAATTGGTCGTTTACCCGGGAAAAGCAAAGCCGAAATTTTGATCATTGCCCATTTGGATACGATTTTCAATACGCCAGGAGCCAATGATAATGCCGCTTCAGTGATTGTTATGCTGATGCTTGCACATGCCGCATCCGGAAAGCAAAATAATCATACCCTGACTTTCATTGCCTCTGATTCGGAGGAATATGTTTTTGAAGGTGCATATCACTATGCAGCGAGCCGTATTGCCGATAATACCATGAAGGATATCAAGTATGTCCTGAATTTTGATTCCCTGACCTATGGACCTAATCTTTGGATTAATTCGAAAGACCAGGAAGTTAAAGATATGATCAGGGATATCCATAAGGACCTGAGAATTGAATCAACACCCATTTACGGAGAAAATGATGGATTTGTAATGGATTCATTACCCTTCAAGCCATCGGGTGCCAAAGCTTTACATGCAAACAGCAGGGGTTATGATGAAAAAACTTTGCCTGTTTATCATCGGCCGGATGATACTGCAGATAAAGTCCCGCTTGATTGCGTGGAGATTAGTTTTCAGGTTTTTGATGAGTTTATTAAGAGGGTTGATCAGATTTAGAAACCTTACCCTAATCGTAATTACAAATAATAAATAATACATATCAATATAATTAAATTAAGAATACATGAAAATCGCCGTATTTATTGCCTTACTTTTTACAGCCGGGATGGCTAATGCCCAATCGGATTCTGGTTGGTACACTGAAGGAAAGGATTATGCTCCAACCCGAAGAATTAAGATTACCGTTACCAATCCTTTAAATGTAGCCATAAAAGCATGTCCTATCGTAGTGCCCCGTACCAGTTTGCCTATGCAAAATATCCCTGAGCGCTGGATAGGTATTGTGGATCCAAAACTTCCATCAGATCCTGAACCTACAGTTGAACAACTCAAGACCAATAGTGGTTATGTTAGAAGAAAGGAAACTAACGGCCATTATGTAGAGCTTCAGGTAGATGATAAGAATAAGGATGGAATTTGGGATGAGATATTTTTCATGTCAGATCTGGCCGCCAAAGAATCCAGGGATTTTTACATCTATATTGACCACTATGAGCGTGGAATGTATGAACATCAGGTTCATGCATCAATTGCCAATTACGGACGTCATACTGTTCCTTTATGGGAATCAAAAGATATGGGCTGGAAACTATGGTATCCTCATGAAGTTGACCTTCATGGTAAAAGGGCACCAATGCTGACTGCTTATTATGAATATTCGACCAATAAGTCGGGTTATTATATGCCATGGGAAATGGGAACAGATATCATGACAGTTGCCAGTACTTTTGGTGCGGGAGGTATGTGTGTGTTTGAAAACCCAATGGATATGGAGAACCCGGCACGTGCATATCATTCTCCATTCAAGAATAAGGGACCCTTTAACGACAGCCGTTTTGCATTTGACCTGGTTTACAATGGTCCGCTTAGAAGTATGATCAAGGTTAGAACAACGAATTGGAATTCCGGTCAGGGATTTTATGAACTGGATCAGTATTATACTGCTTATGCCGGAAAAAGCTGGAGCACTGTGGAGACCAAATTTTCGGAGTTTAATGCACCAAATGCCAGTGTGATGTTTGGAGCAGGTATTCGCCGGATTATGAATGAATATACCTCAGTCAATAAAAATGGAATCGCTATTTCAATGGGTAAAAATGTTGAAGCCAGAATTCCGGATGAAGATATAGGTGATGAGGTTTTAATGGTTCCATGGCAGGGCATTGGCATGGTTGTAAAAGATAAATACAGACCTCAATATCAGGCAATTAAAAATTATGGTGGTAATCATGTGTTTAAAATGCCGGTTACCAGTGACCTTAGTTATGAGTATATGATATTTGGCGCATGGAGTTTTGGTGAAGTAAATAATAATGAAAAGGATTTTGTAAAGTACGTGGAAGACGAGGCATTGAAATACAATTATCCACCTCAGGTAGCAGTTAAGGCACTTGAGACAAAAGCCAAATAAAACAGAATGGATGAGCTGGTCCGGTTTAGGTGCCGGACCGGTTTTTCCTCTAATTTTTTCAGTAAAGAAGAACGTCTGCCCATGACCAACTTCTGTTCCAAATTTTAATATCAGGCTATGAAAAACATGCGTAATTTGAAGGTATTCACTGTCATTCTGATTGTACTGTTCGGTTTAATTGAAACCTTATCAGCACAAATAAAAGTAGGTGTTGCAGAGACGGTAATTACTCCCCCGAATCCTATTGGTGTAAGGATGGCAGGATACGACAGGGGAACCAATACTTCTACCGGTGTACACGATGATCTTTTCGCCCGAAGCCTGGTTGTTGAATCGGCTGATGGTACTAGTTCTGCGATGATTACTGTCGCTGTAGTTAATATGTCTGAACCGGTAATGGATCAGATCCGTACCGGGGTAAATAAAGAGACCGGAATTCCCTTTAAAAATGTGATTGTTTCATCCACCCACACCCATTCCGGTCCGGTGATGGGTAACCTTGAGGATGCTTATATTAAGTTTTTCATCAGCAGGGCTGTTCAAAGTGCTGTAAATGCATGGAAGGGCAGAGTTGCAGGAAAGATTGGAGCAGGTTCAACCGAAGTGTTTGGAATGGCGATGAACGACCGCAGAATGGAGCATGGTGGTGTTCCACCTGATCCTGAAGCAGCGGTAATCAAAGTTGAGAATGCACAGGGCAAGCTAATGGGGGTGTTTTTTAATTATGGCTGTCATCCATCCGCATTGGACCTTCATAATTTAAAATTTACAGAAGACTGGCCATATTTTTCCATTAAAGGAATCAAGGATAAATTACCAAAGGGTGTTATTGTAGGTTATTTTCAATCCGCACAAGGCGATGCCAAAGTGGGTTATCAGGCAGAATTGTCAGCAGTCGGCGCTTTTATGCAGGGTATTAGAAGCTTTGAATTCGCCGAGAAAAAAGGACTTGTGCTTTCAGAAGCAGTTCTTAAAGTATTGCCTGAGATTAAAACTGCAGCAAACCTGGATGTGAAAGTTACTTATGATAAATTCAAAATCCCGATCCGGACAACTTTCCCTTACACACATGCAGAAGCTCTCCGCTGGCAGGAACAGGCAAAAAAGACACTAGATGAAAAGGAAAAATTGGTCATTTATTATCCTAAAGATCTTGAAGGAGTTGAACGTCTTAAAGAAGCAGCCCGGGATTTGGTTGCCATAGGCGATATTGGTAAAACCATCGGACCAAGAACACTGGATAAGTTTAAAGTTGATTACTGGCTGGCTACACAGGCAGTTGCTCAGTCCAAACGGATTGAGGCCCTGCCTGCAAATCCTGCTCCTTATTTAATGCCAATGCAAGCGATACGGATTGGATCAACGGTTTTTGTAACCTTCCCGGCTGAAGTCTTCACCGAAATTGGTTTAAGTGTTAAACAGAAATCCCCATATCCAAATACTTTTATTTTAGGTGTAGCAGGTGGGTTTAATGGCTATATCGCTACTGCTGCCGAGTATATTGAAGGTGGTTATGCAGTTAATGGAAGTCCATATGCGCCTCAGGCTGAGCAGGCATTGATTGATGCGTCGATGGAATTGATTGGGAGGGTGAAATGATACGAGATGAGGGAGAAGGGAATAGGGAATAGGGAATAGGGACTAGGAAATAGGGAATAGGAAATAGGGAATGGAGGTGAGAGGTTCATCCTTTGTCGGACTTGCCAGTA
>CAYJAM010000061.1:0-10024 GCA_964367725.1 uncultured Sphingobacterium sp.
AAAATGCCGCTACGATATTAAGTCTGCAGATAGTGTTTATGTTGCAGGCAGGGACATTACCCGTCAGATCAAAACCGGTAGCTTTGACCTTGGCAGCATACCCGAACTCGCCATTGGACTTTTAAGAAAAGATATCCCCCTAAGAGCAAGGCTTAATCTGTCAATAGAAAACCCCGGAGCAAAGCCTATTGAAATAAATCAGTTCGATTACATCATTTCATTTAAAGGTCAGGAATTGGTCAACGGAACTACCGACAGACGGATTGATATCAATCCTGAGGAAACTACTGTTGTACCAATCATTATCAGGGCCAATATCTACTCCATTTTATCTGACAGAAACACCAGAGAAGAGATCTTTTCCTACCTGCGGGGAGCAGAGAGTGCGAAAAAAAGTCTGATCAGTATTAAAATACGTCCAAGCATCAGAGTTGCTAATAAACTGATCAAATATCCGGGTTATATCACTATTGATAAGGAATTGAGCAGTGGTATGTTTAAATAATACGTAACAGATAGGCCACTCCCCGATTCAGGAGCGGCCTTGAACTGTAAGACAAATTGGCTAAGGCCAGGGTTTAATAGAACTGTGTTAAGTTTTTAAACCCGATTTTAGCGGATACCGGCCTGTGGTTAAGGCCTGTGGAGTATGAGCGAAAAGCGGGGGTTGCCCTTAATATCAGCACAACAGAAGGTTTCCAAAAAAACCTATTTGACACCCTGCCATAACACCCTAAACTTTATAGTTAAATAATTATCCCGCTTTAATTCGCCTCATCAGCACTAGGTCCATAACTCCCTGGAATTGGAATATTCAGCAATCGGAGATATACCCCCAACTGTGCACGATGGTGAATAATCTGGCTGAAAGTCATACGTATCATATCCTCTTTTGAGGACACCACATGAATCATATCCCCAGTTCTAAGCGTCCAGTCGGGAATCAGGTCATTATCAGCGGCATTGGCCAGGTTGGTTCTTGCATCTTCAAGCGAAGTTTCCAGAAGTTGAAGCAATGCTGGTGTACTGCTAACATCAGGAGGTGAATATGGATGGACTGCGAAATCAAGGCCATCGGTATTCAAAGTCATTCCTACCCAGCCCGGAAGCTCGGCAATATGGGTTGCAAGGGTTTTAATATCCATGCTCTTTGGATGTGGCCTCCAGCCGAATTTATCATCCGGTATCCTTGAAAGCATTTTTTTTGTTGTTTGAGCTTCATTTTCGAGCTCTTTTAGAAAGTTTTTGATCAAATTCATGGTTTTATCTGTTTATTTAAACACAAATAAAACCCCGGCGAATGACAACCCTATGTCAGCAGTATTATAAACTTTTTGATATTGCCCCGATCATCTGCCTTACATGATCCTTTAATAATTCTGATTCAATTATTGTAGCTGAACCGCCAAACATCATAAACCATCGGGCAAAACTTTCAGTAGAAGAGCATAAGAAGGTCATTTCCAACTTATCATCAAGCAGCCTCTGGGAAACAAATCCATAGTAATATTTTTGATTATCAAGCCAATACGCTTTAGATTGAGGTAAGCTGATCACAATAAGCTCCAGATTTCCCTTGTCTTCAGTTTTTCTGCTTTGCAGGTATTCTTTCAAACCCGGATGCGACTTTTGAAAGGGGGTATCGGTTTCCTGAATTGATAAAATACGGTCAAGCCTGAAATCACGATAATCATTCCGCATCCGGCACCATCCGATCAGATGCCAGTAATTATCCGTAAAAAAAATTCCCAGCGGCTCAACCAGACGTTCGGTACTCTCCTGTTTATAATTAGAATGATATTTGATACGTATTACCTTTCCCTGATCCACGCTTTTCAAAATTGGCTGAAGCAAATGCAGATCGGGCTGTATGGGCGCATCTCCGGGCCTTCTGAAAACCTCAATCCGGTCGTCAATACTTTCAAGCAATTCTTTCTCCGACAGATTTAAAACTGCCCTGATTTTATACATTGCTGAGCTGTAATTCCTGCTGTTGGGGCCATCCGTCAGTTTTGCGACCAGTTTTTCTGCAGTAAGAAATGCAATCGCTTCATCGGGAGTAAACATAACCGGGGGCAGACGAAATCCATCGACAAGGGAGTAACCGATACCAGCCTCACCAATCAGAGGGATTCCCCCTTGCTCCAATGTCCGGATATCACGATAAACGGTTCTTAAGCTGATTTGAAAACGATCAGCAATATCCTGAGCCTTAACCACCCTTCTGGATTGCAGTTGTATAAGAATGGCAGAAATACGATCGATTCGATTCATAAGGGAATTATCGTAAATATAAAAAATACCATGCTAAATGATCCGCCAGCCATTAAACTATGCAGCCTTAAAAAATGATCAGAACAGTGTAATTCCGGCAGACCAACCCAGCCAGCCCTTTGTTTTTGTTGAATAAACCTTCGCAGATTTTGGTGCGACCCGGGCTCGGTAAGCCTCCTCACTCAGACTTGCCGGGTCGGAGTAATAAAAGGAATAGGAAGGTCCGGCAAATGCACTTAATCCTTTAAAAAGTTTAAACTGCATATTTAGCTGGCCCTTAGTCAGGATATTCGGATAATCCCAATTTCCGAGATAAAGCCCCTGGGATGATAGTTCAGCCGAAGCTGATAGTTTTTTATTAAAAAGAAAATCATGACCCATACCATAGCCGGCAGAATAAACCCGATCACTAACTCCATAACTTCCTGCCAGAATCAGCATGGTATAAAATTTGGCAGTCCCGGTCTTTACTGCCAGCTGGGTACCAAAAACGTCAGTGGATGATAAACTCACTTTATGATATCCTTTATTCACCCAATTGATCAGTCCAATGCTAAAACCTGATGAAGTATCCGCCACATTAATTAATCCGATCTGTAATCCCTTCATCTCTTTAGCATAGCTGAAAATACCCCCTATCTGTATTCCTTTCATTTCTTTTGCGGCCACATTTCCAATACCTGCAATTTGAATTCCACGGGTATTGCCCGAAACCAGATTTCCAATTCCGGCTACCTGCATTCCCTTCATATCCCGCCTCACATGGTTGAAAATTCCTGCAGCCTGCCAGCCCTCTGTACCGCTTCTTACATCATTCACTATTCCTGCGGCCTGAAAACCGACCAAACTATCCAAAACTGAGTTTACCAAACCCCCAGCCTGAAAGCCCCGCACAGATCCTCCAACCAGATTGGCCAGCCCGGCGAGCTGAACATATTGTACATTATTTTTGCTGATATTGAACAATCCTGCCACTTCTGCACCATCAACGCCGGCAGTATAACCGCCCAAAAGATTCAAAGAAGCTTTATTTACAACCTGAGAACTGAACATACCATGCGAACTTAGGCCCGGAAGCAGAGAGGCCTGATAGGGACTGCTGGTCAGAAAACCAGAAATATTCAAACTCTGGATCTGTTGCTTTGCAGAGACCAGGAATCGTCCAATTCCGAGCTTCTCGACAATATTTGAGGCGTAAGACATATATTCCTCATCCTCATAGGTATACCCCTCAGGTTTAATAGTCACCGTGGAGAGAAACATCATACTGGTATCCCGGTATGATTCCTTACTCAGGGTTAGTATAACCGATTGGTGGCTGCCCCTGATCCGCATCCTGAAATATCCATCTTTATCAGTCAAATCAGATTCCAGAAGGCGCTTTTCATAAACACTGGCATCAGGAACTTTTTTTCCTGTTTGTTCATCAATAACATAACCACTAATCAGGTAATGCCGCTGATCTGTTTTAATGATATCAGGCTGAATAGAAAATCTTCTGATTGTGGAACGGAGAATTACATAATTAGCACTTTCCCGGTAATCTGCCATATTTAGAAAAATCCTGTCGAGAATATCCCGAACAGTTTCATTTTTAGCATTCAATGTTACCAGACTATCCGGATTAAAAACAGTACCACTGTATGAAAAAATAAAATTTCCCCTTTTACTTATTTCGTTCAAAACTTCTGCAAGTGGCTGTTTATCAGCAGTTATAGAAATTCGTCGGTATAGTTTTGGAATCTCAGCTGAGTGCTGTGCCTTTAAAGAAAAGCCATAGCACACAAAAAACAAGATCAACAAACTCTTCAGCTTCATCGCTCCCGCACTATTTTAGAATAATCTTTTCACCCTCTTTATGAACCTTAATTCTAAGGGTTTCCGAAATAATATGAAGGATGGTATCGAGTGATTCATCCTTAAATGTGGTGTTCAGGGTCAGATCACGCAATTTGGGGTCGGCGATTTCAATCTGAGCCTGATAAGCTTCATTAAGGATCTCGACCATACGCCAAAGCGGAGTATTATCAGCCACAAAAATATTTGTGCGGTAATAATTATACAGGTTATCTGTACTAAGTTCTTTATGCAATGTTGCATCGGTACTTTTAATCAGCACTTTTTCACCCTTTTTCAATTCGATCTGCTGATCTTTCAAACTAACCCTGACCAATCCACTTTCAACAATCACCTCAGTCAGGTCGCTATTCTTTTTTACATTGAATGATGTTCCCAATACCCGGATGTTCACCTGATCTGCATCTATAATAAATGGCCTTGCTTTGTCCGGACTTACATTGAAGAAAACCTCACCCTGCTCCAGCTTAACGCTGCGCATATTTCCTTTAAAATCCTTTTTATAAGAAAGGACAGCATTCTTATTCAGTGTAACTTCCGAACCATCCGGTAAAACTTCTGTACGAACCATTTGGCCTGAGGAAATGGTATTGTATCCATTTTGGCCGAGGATCAAATAAATTGACCAAGCCCCGGCGATGATAAATAATACGGCAGCAATACGGAGCCAGCCTAATCTGTTTGAAATCGGCCGGATCACAGCTTTCGGAGCGGCAACAGGAATTTGTTCTTTAAATTTAACCCAGGCTGCTTCCGGATCGACCGTACTTTTCTGTTCAAGATTTTTACTTTCGTTCCAGATCAGTTCAAATCGTGCAAATTCTTTTCGGTTTTCAGGATCTTCAGCAAGCCAGTGGCTCAGCTCAATATCCTCTTCCGGACTTGTTTCTCTTAGCAGATATTTTATTAACAGATCGTCGCTCATCCTGTTCAGGAATTAAAAAAATCGCTGTGAAACAATAGTATCAATGAAGGCAAAAAGTCAACTAACTTAATGCGAAGTATTTTTAATGCTTTTCCCATCTGGTTTTCAATGGTTTTAACCGAAAGACCGAGCTGATCGGCAATTTCCCTGTATTTCAGTTCTTCGAAGCGGCTCATCTGGAATATGGTACGGCATTGCTCAGGAAGCTCATTCAGTGCTTCCCTCAAGCGCAGCTGCAACTCATCCAGCTCAATCTTATCGGAGGTTTTCCCAGCTTGTCCGTTCATCGTAAAAACAGCATGGTCCTGATACTTCAATTGTATTTTTTTATGATTTATATAGTTCAGGCAATCATTATGAACACATTTGTAAAGATAGGCCTTTATGGATGTCTGAACATCCAGGTTTCCGCGTTTTTCCCAAAGTTTCAAAAACATACCCTGAACAATTTCCTCAGCATGACTATCCTGATGCAGCATCATACTTGCATAGGCAAGCAGAGCCTTAAAATGTGCTTTAAACAATTGTTCAAAAGCAGCATCATCGTAAGACAATCCGGTGGTTTTGTTCCCTGTGAGTATTTGTTCCAAGTTGCAGGCTCCGCTCTGATTTATGCCTTTTAGACTTTCAAATACCCCGAATTGTTACACTAACTCTCCGCCTGGCTTGATAACCAGGCGGAGAGTTGCCCCTTTCCTGTGCCTGGTGTTATCACCAGGCGATAGCACCAAGCGGCTCACCTGGCCTTTAAAATTTAACAACAGTGCCGCTGCCACTGATCTCAGAATCAACTGCAGCGTTCCCGGTATAATAGATTTTGCCGCTTCCGCTGATTCTTGCTTTGAGTGTATTCTGTACACTAAGACGTACATCACCGCTGCCACTAATCTTCACATCTCCCTTGTTACTGAGAATTTTTTCCAGGTTAGCATCTCCGGAACCTGAAATAGTTACGTTCACTTCATCCGCATTAAAAGTATCATTCACATTGGTATTTGATGAACCGCTGATCGTTAATCGAAACAGATTTTGTGCCGGGAAGTTACCATTGATATCCAGCTTCCCGCTGCCGCTCATTGATGCACTATTAATTGCCGGCATAGTGACAAAAACCTCAATATCATCTTTACGTACATTCACAAATTCATAACCAAGATTTAGTATTCCATTGTGGATATTGGATTTATATCTTGGAATCAGGTTTCCTGAACCCCTGATCTCAACTTTAAACTCATTACCATAGGTAATTTTAATCGGGTTAGCTCCACTGCTGTGTACCCCGGTAAATGTTCCGGGATTACGTACTTCGGTCATAATATTTCCATCAGCAACCAATCTGTCTTTGGTGCATGAAAAAAAGAATAAACTGATAATTGCAATAAATAAAGTAGTTCTCATGATTTGTATTTTTTATTGTTATAATTCTGCTAATTAGATATTTATGTATATTTTTTATGCTTTTTAATTAAAATAAGAAGTTAATTCCGGCATTAAATCCGATGTAGATCCCTTCAAAATTATTGCCCCAGCGATTCTCCCAGGTTCGGATATATTTATCTGTAATTGCCCTGCCCTCGGTCGTATTGGTATTCACATAATTGAAAACCGGTCCGCCGAAAAGCTCCAGTCCACGAACAGGTCTTAAGGATGGCATTAGCCGAACTGAGGACTTGAAATATTCACCCGATTTGAAACTTTCGAGTGTTTGGGTAGTTATTTCAGCATTTATTCTGAAAACTGAAGTATTCAAAAAATGAGCGCCTAAACCTGCTTCAAAGGCATATACCTCTTCCTTATTCCTGAAATTATATCCGGCAGCAATAATTCCATACAATATTTTACCTCCGGAGCGAAATGAAAGTAAACCGGTCTCATTTTCATCAATACTAATTCCAATACCTTTTTCGCCATTCCTGATAATATTGATGATACCAACAGGGTAATCACTGCTGTCGGCAACATTGATAAAACCTGCTGCCTGCACTCCACTTACCTTTCTGGCAACATTGATAAAACCTGCAAACTGTGAGCCCTTAACATTCTCTGCAGTATTAATAAAACCAGAGAATTGGGATCCCACTATTTTACGGGAAACATTACTGAAGCCGGCAAACTGCGGACCAGTTACATCTCTTGCTACATTTGCAAAACCAGCTAACTGAGCACCCTGAACATCGGTGGCTTTGCTTAAGAATCCGGAGAATTGAGCTCCTGTAATCTTGCCTTTAGAAATATTACTAAAACCTGCAAATTGCATTCCTTTTGCTTCAGCATAGCTATTCATAAAGCCTGCAAACATCATCCCTTCTACCCCTTTACCTACATGATTGGAAAAACCTGCAAACATCATCCCCTTTACATCATTCTTTACAACTGAGGATATTCCTGCAAATGAAAAGCCTCTCTCTGCGGCAGAAACACCCGCAATTAAATTCAGAGAGAAATAATTGGTATCTGCAGCGGCATGTGTTCCATTGGTACTGATCGGGTAGGCAAATCCTATATTAACCTTATCAGTTTGTACCTTCTGAGCATTAGCATAAAAGCTTAATGCTAAAATGGCTAAGACAAAAATCCATTTTGCATAGCCCGAATAGTTGTTCATTTTTATATTCATTTCTTTAATATTTGGGATGAGACAGGTAAAAGAACTTTTACCCCTATGCCGGATGAAAAAAAAATAAAAATTAGTTTCAGATGTGGATTGAAAGCCACACTGAATTTTATTCTATGCCCTTTAAACCTTAATTTTATTATCTTTCGAGCCTGAATTAGAAATTTAAATATTAATGAAATCATTTAAGATCCTGTTTGTTCTGTTATTTATAAATCAGATCACTTTTGCCCAAAGTATTGTGAGTCTGATCAACCGTGCCGATTCATTTTTCGACACAATGGATAAGGGTAATTTTGAAGAGGCACATGGCTTTTTTGATGAAAGTGTGAAAGGACAAATCTCTTCAGATGAACTAAAACTATTCTGGCTAAGGCTGGGAAACAGCCTGGGAACCTATGAATCGGTAGATGGTGCCAAGAACTCTGTAAAGGGCGATTATTTCGAGGTTACTCTGACTTGCGGATTCTCAAAAGGATCTCAAACATTCACTTTCGTGTTCAATAAATCTGAAAAACTGCTGGGATTCTTTGTCACACCCGTAGCGACTGAAGCTGAATATGCGGCTCCGGCTTATGCAGATACAACACTTTATTCGGAGAAAGAGATAAGCATAAAATTTGAAGGAGGTCAGATGGCCGGCATATTTACCAGTCCGAAAAATTCAAGCAGCTTTCCCGTAGTAATCATGGTTCATGGTTCCGGTCCCTCAGATATGGATGAAACCGTTGGGCCCAATAAACCTTTTAAAGATCTGGCGGCAGGATTGGCAGCCAAAGGAATCGGGAGTATCCGTTATGTAAAACGGAGTATGGTTTATCCGAGATCCTTTAACAAAGTATTTACTGTTAAAGAGGAAACCATTGATGACGCATTGAGTGCAATTACGCTGGCAGGTACTCTTCCAGGTGTAAACAAAAGCCAGATTTATCTTTTTGGGCATAGCCTTGGAGGTATGCTGGCACCAAGAATTGCCGCTCTTGCTCCATCATTGAACGGGATTATCCTGGCGGCAGCTCCGGCAAGAAAACTATCTGATCTGATAGCAGAACAGAATGCCTTCATTTACAAAGCCTCCGGAGATACCACTTCGGCAGGAAAGCAGCAATTCATTGAATCATCGAATGAAATTGACAGGTCAAGACTCCTTAAACTTGGAGACATTGCTCCAGATTCGGTTATTCTTGGTGCACCGGCATCCTACTGGATTGATTTAAATAATTATGATCAGCTTGCCGCATCAAAAAGAATTAAAAATCGCATTCTTATTCTTCAGGGAGGGCATGATTTTCAGGTTTCTGTGCAGGATTTCAATATCTGGCGAACAAGTCTGGCAGCAAACAAAAATGTTTCATTTAAGCTATATCCGGATCTTAATCACCTATTATCTTCACAAAAGGAAAAAGGAACAGGGGCCCAATACCGTACACCGGCAAATGTTAGTCCGGTTCTGATCAATGATATTTCAGTTTGGATCAAAGGTAAATAAGCCTGCTTTCTCAATATAAAAAAAGCTCAGGCAATAGTTGTCTGAGCTTTTGTGTTTAGAAAGATTCTCTTAGCTGTTCCAGGGGCCGGTTATGGCAAGTGTTAGTCCCGGCGACTGAATATTAACAAATAAGGTCTTGCCTGAAGGTGAAAAAACCGGACCTGCAAATTCTGATTTGGGATATCCGACATTTTTAGCAATAACATAAGTCTTTCCCTCAGGGGTAATCCCAATAATTCTTGCATCCGATTTATCCTCGCAAATGATCACATCACCCCATGGCGCTATGGTCAGGTTATCGCAGCTTTGAAAAGTATCAATATCATTTGATTCAAGGAATAATTCTAATTTGCCCGGTGATTGCTTTTCACGATCCTTCCCTTCGTATTGACTAGGAATGTATTTGAAAATTTGCCCATAACTTTTGTGTCCGCCGTTAGTACAGGCAAAAAATAATTCATTCTTTCCGTACCAGATTCCCTCTCCCCGTGCAAATCGGGCAGCACCCTTCTCATAACCTCTTAAACGCAGATCATCATCAGGTGCTTCAACATTATCCAGATCTATCCAGTGTACATCAAAACTTTTCCCTTGCGGGAATTTATCTGTTGTCAATTTCTCCCAATTTCTGGTATCAGCACTTGCCCATTCTGTAATGACCATGCATTGTAGTTTTCCACCTTTATGAAGATCACCAAACTTATTTGGCAGGTAGCGATAAAATAGACTATCACCACTATCCTCTGTTTGGTAAACTATTCCTTCAGTCGGGTGAACCGCAACAGCCTCGTGTACGAAGCGGCCCATAGGCTTGATTGGAACAGGTGCAGTTAAGCCAACCTTATCCGAAGCAAAAATTTCGAAA
>CAYJAM010000062.1:0-10014 GCA_964367725.1 uncultured Sphingobacterium sp.
TAGAGAGGCAGCAAACCTAATGAAAAACGGACTTGATCAGCCTGTCGTTTCTGGCTCAAAAGCTACTGTCGGTCAGGGTGGTGGATACACCAAAATGAAGAACGAGTTTATCAACAAGAATGGATACAAACGTCATTGGGACAGGCATGCAAAGGCACCTTACCTTTTTAATCCGGAAACCAAGGTTTTTATTACTTATGATGATGAGCGCTCCATCAGAATGAAGGCCAAATATATCAGAAAACATAAACTGGCAGGTATTTTTTTCTGGGAGTATTTTTCTGATCCGAAGGAAAATCTTTTGAAGGAGATTGATCGGGTACTTGATTGAGGGAAATGGGAAATGGGGAATAGGAAATAGGTAATTGGGAATAGGTAATGGGGAATAAGAAGACGACCCAGGAACCAAGAATCAAGAACCAGGACTGGGGTGTCCAAAGATTGATTTTTTCGATTAAATTGTAATGGTGAAGTAATCTGTCATCCTGAGGCAGGAGGGATCTAATTTGTTGTAGTCTCTTGCCTTAAAGATTATAGTTCATTCTGAATGACACTTGATCAGGTCTTTATTCCTTGCTCCATGTTCCTTGATCACTTTAGCTACTTCTTACTCAAAAAATAATCATAAATCATTTTCGAAACTTTCGCCATCGATTTTATCGCCGCCTTATCGTTCTCTAATTCTTTTGACAACATAACCAAAACATATTTTCTTCCATCCGGAAGTATCACGATTCCAGCATCATGGTTAACTCCGGTAATCCAGCCTGTTTTATGGGCTACTTTTACACTCTTCGGTAGTTTTGCCGGGATCTTATCGTTAAATTTCTGATCAAGCAGGATATTGATCATTGCATCCGAAGAGTGTTTGTTAACTATAAGACCTTCGGCCATTTTAGAAAAGATAAGCATTTGGTCATAAGCTGTTGTGGTATTATTCTTTCCAGCCCGGTAGGCTTTTGTGTCTTCCACTCCGCGTAAAACCTGAATGTCATTGGCTCCCATCTCACGCATGGTTTTGTTTGCATTATGTGCCCCAACCAGATCGATAATTATATTCGTGGCCAGGTTGCTGCTTTGAATGATCATAAGATAAAGCAAATCATAAATCTTTACTTTCCTGCCTGCTTTGGTATACAATTCAGTTTCACTGTCATCTTTGGGGTCCAATGAATAAGTGCTTCCGTCAACAATACTTCTGAATTCATTTTTAACAGTCAGTGAGTCATTAATAGAAAAATTTCCGGCATTAGCCTGTTTATAAGCCTCAATCAGTACCGGAGTTTTCATTGTACTTGCGGCATGAAAATTAATCTTTTCATTGATCAGAATTTCTTCCCCGCTAGCCAGGTTTCTATAAGCCATTGCAAAGATTCCCTTGTTTTTAGCGAGTTCTGCATTGATCTTATTCTTAAGATCTACCGGATCTTTTATCCCTGAAGGCAGCATGAAATATAGAATTGATAGTATTAGTGATAACATTTTAATACTCCGGAATAATTAAGGAGCATTACGAATATAGCAATAGTATAATTTGTATTTTTAGGTCCCGCAAATATTATGAAAATATGATCAGATCAAACAGTTTTTTATTGTGTGCATTGCTGTTGGCGATGATTCAGGGTGCCATGTGCCAGGAGAATTTAAAAAATACAGATGTGGTTTGGGATCACTATGATCGTTATAAAGAGTCTGTTATTACCAACCGCTTTTTCAAGCATAATGATGTGGTTAATCTGATTCAAAAGCATACATCTACAGGGCTTCTTAGTGCCGAACAGATTGGCCAGTCAGTAAAGGGTAGGAGCATTAACCATTTGAAACTGGGAACAGGTAAAACAAAGATTTTACTATGGTCGCAAATGCATGGCGATGAATCGACAGCCACCATGGCCTTATTCGATCTGTTCAATTTTCTGGCAGCTGATGATGAACATAATGAACTTAGAAAGTTGATCCTGACTAATCTGGAATTAAATATAGTTCCAATGCTTAATCCCGATGGTGCTCAGCAATGGAAAAGAAGAAATGATCTTGAGATTGACGTAAACAGGGATGCCCGGTATCTTGTAACGCCAGAAGGCAGGGCATTGATGAATCTCGCAAAGGATCTAAAACCTGAAATTGGCTTTAACCTGCACGATCAAAGCACACTCTATGCCGCGGGTCGTACAGACAAAACCGCAACTTTATCATTTCTGGCACCGGCATATGATTACCCTAAGAGTATGAATGAAGTCAGGAAAAGAGCAACGCAATTGATCTTAACAATGAATGCAGCATTACAAACCAAGATTCCAGGA
The DNA here is from genome assembly GCA_964367725.1 of uncultured Sphingobacterium sp. Taxonomy (GTDB): domain Bacteria; phylum Bacteroidota; class Bacteroidia; order Sphingobacteriales; family Sphingobacteriaceae; genus Daejeonella. Next base: position 2,304 of record CAYJAM010000062.1, read on the forward strand.
AAAATTGCCAAGTACGATGATGCTTTTGATCCGCGTTGTTTTGGGGACACCTTCCAGGGGATGGGAATTTCAACAATTCTGATAGAATCTGGGGGATATTATGCTGATCCTGAAAAGCAATACATTAGAAAGCTGAATTTTTATGCCCTTCTCAATGCTTTTGAGTCTATTGCGAAGAAAAGCTATGCAAATCAGAATCTTGAAGATTATCAGTCAATCCCTGAGAACAGCAGGTCATTGTATGATGTGCTAATCAGAAATGTAAGCATTAGCAAAGAAGGCATCGCTTTCCGGACCAACCTGGGGATTGTCCGTTCTCAGATCAAAAGTCCTGACTTTGGAAGTATGTCTTACAATGGTCGTATTGAAGAGCTTGGCGATGTAGAACTAACGCATGGCTATGATGAAATTGAGGCCTCCAATCTGACCTTTACTGCCGGCAATATCAAACTGATGCGCAAAAGTGAATGGGAAACATTAAATCCACAGCAGGAACTTGATCTGATCAGAGAAGGTTATCTTTTTGTGAAATGGACTGATGGAACATCACCTGCCGGCCCATTGAACGCCAGACTCCTGAACCTGACCAATAAGGCGACCAACACGATACAATCTGCGTCCATAGGTCAGCAAGCTCAATTTTTGCTTAGCAGGGATGGAAAACCTGTTTACGCATTGCTTAATGGTTATGTTGTTGATTTGACTAAGGATGTGACTGCTGTGCCGAATGTGTTTGGATATTGAGCGGTATTTATTTCGAATTTAGTCTTTACCAAGCTTAAATCCGATCCCAGGAAATTGATTTTGGTCGGTATGCTTACCAATAAGTTCGTCCAGATATTTAAATACTATTTCCAGGTTTTTGTCATAGTTGTTAACTTTCTTTTTGATCTTTTCAATCTCAAGATTTAGTTCTGAATGATTATTCAGAATATGCTTTATTCGAGTGAAAATTCTCATTATCCGGATGTTTACCTGAATTGCTCTTTCACTATGCAATATCCCTGATAACATAGCTACACCCTGTTCAGTAAATGCATAGGGTAATTTTCTTGTACCTCCCCAACTTGATATTCCAGAATGGAATATCAAGTTCTTAAACTCCTCTTCATAAAGCTGGAACATGAAATCCTCAGGAAATCTGGATTTATTTCGGTTAACTGATTTGTTTAAGTTTCCTGTTGTTACCTGATATAGCTCAGCTAAATCTTTATCAAGCATTACCTTAGTATTCCTGATAATATAGATCTTACTAATAACAACATCGTCAGTAATAAGTGTGGCATTTGAATCCATTGTAAGTATTGATTTTTCCAATACAATTTAAGATTCACCGGAATTAATTTCATGAATATCTAATTAACGGTAGGAATTAATGAGTAAAGGGGAGATTAGATTATTGGAAATTTCCCTCTGGTCGGTTTTGTCCCCCTACCAATAAGGATAAATTCAACATCTAACCTAAAACCTTACTTTGAATAAGCAATCCTATTGATCAGGTTGAGTAATGAGCGTCCACCGCTTGCATCTCCCAAAATTTGCCAGATCATTATTCCCGAAGCATTTTCTTTTGCAAGCAGTGTTTTTTTACGCATCGTATCTTCTCCATTGTAGTACATGATCTGACCGTCAGGCATAGTTATCTGATCGGTTTTTTCAGCCCCGGGGAAGGTTTTAATAATCTGTCCATAATTCATGCTTGAGGCTTTTGAAGTCAGTTCAGGCCCGAAGCCATAACCATAAAAACCTACACCCAATACAATTTTTTCTTTTGGGATATTCCTGACGGTTCTGAAGTAATCCAGATCTGCCTGTGCATGCTCGTAAGTTGAATGCGGACCGGGTTTGGAAGGTCTCCATGGACCGGTATGATCATAACTCATCAATGTCATGAAGTCGTATTGGGCCAGAGCCCGGTCACTTAGCTGATCTTTATAAAAGATTGCGATCGCTGAGGTGATCAATTTTTTATGAGGCTTCAGCACGCTGGCAAGTCCAACTACGAAATTTTCGTAATTCTCATCAATGTCACTTCCTTCTATGTCAACATCAATACCATCAAAATTGTATTTTAAGCTGATAAGCAGGAGGTCGTTGATAAATCTTGCCCGATTTTCAGCCTTAAGGAGTTTGTGATAATATTCATGTCTTCCACCACCGGCTATTGATGGTAGCACCTTAACTCCGTGTTTATGCGCTGCCTGAATGAAGGGCTCAAGTGCCGAAAGATCCTGGTTGAAATTGCCAAGGGTATCCGGATTCAGAAATGAAAGATTGATATGTGTCAGTTTATCAAAGGGAACTGTTTTTAAATCCGCAGTCATTGCCGCTTTCAATGAATAGTAGCCTACAACCTTGAAATTAGATTTTTTCCTGGACTGCCCATGTGCCAATGAAAGCAGAAAAGTTAAACTAATTAACAGTATTATTTCCTTCTTCATTTTTTCCTTCAACATTGATTATTAATTTGGATAAAATTCCTTTACCCTAAGTTCTTCTTTTATAGCTTCCTCAGTTTTACCCTGTTTTTTTAGAATTGAAGCTCTGTATTTATGGCATTTTGCGGCAACATAGGAGTCTGGAAAAGATCGTGCAGATTGGGTAAATAAGTCATAAGCTTTTTGCTGCGACTCTGCATCTTTTTTCTTCATCAGTTTCTTTCCGTCAATATAATCCTGATGCCAGCGTCGCGCAATGGCACTCATCCGGTCGGCTTCCTGTAAAGTGGCAAACTGTGGAGGGAATTTGGAAGGTGTTTTCGGGCTGATGGTAAGATTGTCTTTTTTAAAGAATTTCTCAATTGATTTGGCAATGGCATGAGCTTCATTATAATTATGTTCCCTGGTTTTTAAACGGGCTTCTTCCTCCGGATTAGTAAAAAGAGAGGCTTCGGCAAGAACACCTGGGATGCCATAGGTACCTCTTAAGACAGAAGATCCTGCACCTGAAAAAATGGTAAAATCAGAGACCACACTGACCGGAGTCTTTGATTTATACATGTATTTTTTCAGGTTCTTTGCCAGCAGTTTTCCAAAGGTCACGCCGGCCTGGTTTTCTGAAGCAAGGCCATGATAATAAATGATTGGAAAATTAACTGAGGGATCGGCAGTAGCATTATGGTGGATGGACCTAAAGAAATCAGCTTTATTTTCAACGGCCATTTTTGAGCGTTCTGCAAGGGGGAATGGAACATCGCTGCTTCTGGTCATTAATACTTTTGCCCCTTTCCCTTCTAAAATCTCTTTTAACAGCAATCCTACCCGAAGGTCTATCCATTCCTCCCGTTCGCCTGTAGGCCCCTGACGGTAGCTGTCGGTAGCTGCAGAACCACCATGACCCGGATCGATACAGATTATTTTACCACTTAAAGTACCGGCCCCTGGCGAATTCTGCTGTGCAAAGCTGCTTTGGATAAATCCAGCAAGGATGAGTAATAAAAATGATCGTATTCTTATGAATTTTTTGTGATTTAGTTTATGCATGAGAATTTTATAGTATAAAATAGGGCAGAATTAATAGTTTTCATGAAAATAGGTGATTATCCGGCCCATTTCATCCCGAATTTCTGCCGTTGGAATCAAAAAGTTATTATTCATAAAAGAATACATGTATTTCTTCCCTTTTCGGGTATGGAAAAATCCTCCCTGTAAATGGACGTTTTGAAGGGTTCCTGTTTTTGCCCAAACAAAAGGCTGTCCGTTATCAGTTTTGTAGGCATTGCGAAGTGTACCGCTTACTCCACCGGCAGGCAGCAAATTCAACATCCTTTCCTCAGATCCAAGTTTCTCTCTGAGTTTTGTCAGAATCTTGATGATCGAACGCGGACTGAACAAATTATTTCTTGATAATCCCGAACCATCCCTCCATTGGAATTTATCAGGCAGGTCATTCAGGAAATTCTTCGAGCTGTAGGAAATTGCAGAATCAACACTGAGCTTTCCCGGAAGAAGTGAAGAACATAGATATAGAATTTGCTCTGCAAGGTAATTATCACTCGGAAGCATCATTCTTCTGTAAAGGCTATCTGAAGGAATGCTATAAATGGTCTTAGCATTTTGAGGTAAATTCATACGGATGATATTTACCGGTAGCTTGAGTGTATCTGAAAGTGTTGCGGCTGTAAGTTCTGCACCCGGAACGAGGTAAAGGGTTTGCCTGTAATTTGCAGGCATACTCATTTGTGGGTAAGTGAAATTATTGGTTTTATCATCTCTTCGAACGTTGAATGTTCTGGGATGATAAGCGGTATCGACTTTTAGATTTTGCTTTAAAAATGTAGGTTTGATCTGTAAATTTCCATTTCTATCGGCATAAGCCTGAGCCCTGTTTTCTCCTACAGGTAATGAAACCATTGCGATCTGGTAAATAGAGGAACCATTGAATTCGGTACCTGCATTACTATGAGAGTAAAATAATTTTTTACCTGAATTTTTAAGGAAGTCATATACCCGTTTTGATTTCAGATCAGGGTGAAGAAATGAAGGATCGCCAGTACCCCAGAAGATCAGGGAATCACCTTTGCTTACATAGCGAAGTCCGGGGATAGAATCACCCAGCATACGGAGTGCGGTGTACAAAGTAAAAAGTTTTGTATTTGATGCGGGTATTGCCGGTTTATTTGCATCCAGTTCAAACACTGGTTTCATGGTTTTTAGATCATAAAGTGAAAATCCGGTATAGTGATTTTTTAGAATCTCAGAGCTCGCAAAGACTTTTGCCACTTTTCGTTTGTTTAATTTCTGTGCTACAGTATTTGAACTGATTAAAAGCAAAATGAACAAACATGATAAACCTTTCATCAGGTTTTTATTAAAGTTTAACATTTCAGGGATCATCTGTTTCAGGTTTTTCGTTTAATTCTTATTAAGATAAATTGGCCGTACTGATTGCCTTGGCAGCAGGAGTAATTTAATGCAAGATAGGTTTCCACCATGAAAGATAAAAGAACAAAAAAGGGGATTAAAGAGTTCAAAATCCTATCAGTCTTAATCCTTTTTAATTAAGATTATTGTTTAATATTGTGTCTATGCAAAAACTCTTTAGTATTGTGCTTTTTGGTATTTTTCCGGCTCTTTTAATGGCACAGAATACCCAGAGACCAAGAGAAATGGGCTTGAAGATTGGAGTATTGCCAGCTGGTGCATTGAATGCAATCACAGATGTACCCGGAGTTAAGGTAGGGCATAAAACCCTGATCAGCGGAGAGTCGGTTCGTACAGGAGTAACTGCCATTCTCCCTCATGACGGTAATTTGTTTCAGTCCAAAGTTCCTGCCGCTTTTTTCGCAGGAAATGGTTTTGGTAAATTGAGCGGGACTACTCAAGTTGCTGAACTTGGAACATTAGAAAGTCCGATTATTCTAACCAATACACTCAATGTTGCTGAAGGTATTCAGGCTGTGGTTGAACATACACTCGCACAGAAAGGGAACGAAAATGTCCAATCAGTAAATGCAGTGGTTGGGGAAACTAACGATGGTAATTTAAATGATATACGTGGCCGCCATGTAAAAAAAGAAGATGTTCTCTATGCCATTCAATCTGCTTCATCCGGCCCTGTAACTGAAGGGAATGTTGGTGCAGGGACAGGCACAGTTTGTTTTGGATATAAAGGAGGAATTGGCACTTCTTCAAGAAAATTACCTCAAAGCTTAGGGGGTTATACAGTTGGTGTACTGGTTCAGACTAATTTTGGAGGAGTCTTACAGATCGACGGGGTTCCGGTTGGCGAGGAATTAGGTAAGTTTTCATTCAGTGATAAATTACTCAATAACGTTGATGGCTCTTGTATGATTGTTGTGGCAACAGATGCACCATTAGATTCAAGAAATCTGGAGCGATTAGCCAAGCGGGCATTCATGGGAATGGCCAGGACCGGAGGAATTGCATCTAACGGAAGCGGTGATTATGTGATCGCATTTTCTACTGCTGAAGCTCTGCGGGTTCCTCATCAGCCTGCTCAACCCGTAATCAATGCAGGATACCTTCATAATGATTTTACCTCCCAGTTATTCATGTCGGCTATCGAAGCAACGGAGGAAGCTGTTATAAATTCCCTTTTTGCTGCTAAAACTGTAAAAGGAAATAATGGACGTAAAATCGAATCTCTTCCTCTAGATAAAGTAATTCCGATACTTAAAAAATACAACAGACTATAAAATGAGTAAATTATTCGTTTGGGTAAATGATTCTTTGATTCCTTCTGATGAAGCGAATTTAAACATTGCTGACCTCGCCGTACAGAGAGGCTACGGTATTTTTGATTTTTTCAAAACAATAGATGGTCAACCTGTATTTCTTGAAGATCATCTGGATCGTTTATTCCGATCTGCTGTGCTGATGCGGCTTGAACTTAAACAGAGCCGGGATGAAATAAGTAACAAGATCAAAAGACTCATTGAAAGTAATAATCTGAATGATTCGGGTATAAAAGTGATTCTTACCGGTGGCTTTTCTACGGATGGATTCAATATCGCAGAACCAAACCTGATTATCAGTCAGCAGGGGTTTCAAATCCCCAGAACGATGTCAGAGAAGGGCATCAGTATTCTGACACATGAATACCAGCGTCAGTTTTCCAATGCTAAAACGCTTGATTATCTTCAGGCCATCTGGTTGCAGCCAATACTGAAAGAGAAAAAGGCAGATGATGTACTGTATTATTCAGACGGATTGCTTCGTGAGTGCCCCAGAGCAAACATATTTATCGTTACAAAAGATCAGAAGGTACTTACTCCGGAATCAGGTATGCTTAAAGGAGTGACCAGAAAACATGTATTGGAAATATCGGGAGCCATGTACGTAACCGAAGCCCGGGATGTTAGCCTGGAGGAGCTTAGAAATGCCGGAGAAGTTTTTATTACCAGTACAACTAAAAATATTCTGCCTGTTGTTCAGGTAGATGGGTATGTTATAGGTGATGGAAATCCGGGAGAAGTAACCAGGACTTTGGCGAAGGAATACAACAGGATCATTTACGGAACCTGAGATAGAATTTATTAGAAAAGGGATGAACAATATTGCCCATCCCTTTTCTGAATATTACAATCTGACTTTTACAATCAATTTCTTGATTACACCATCAGCGATCATTGGTGCATGCACATCTTCTGGAAAGAAGATCGCAAATTGACCGTCAGTCAATTCAAAATACATGTCGGGAGCATCATTATAAAAGGCAACATCCTTCTCAGCATTGTATTCACCTTTCATTGATTTACAGGCATTACGCGGCTTCCATCCCAGTTTTTCTTTGCCGCTGATGCAAAGCTGAATATCGATGTTCTTATTATGGCATTCGAATTTAGCGATAGACTCTTCTGCTGTCATTCCCTCTTTTTCAACTACTGCATAATTTAAACCTTCACTGATCTCATATTTCCCGGCTTGGACATTTTTCAGGTCAATTGAATTTAAAAATTCAAATGCTTTTGCAAAAAGTGGATGAACAGAAGTGTATTTTCCTGCGTTTTCAAGAGTATCTATAATCATAATCTTTCTTTTTAATGATTTCTGTATATTAAAAATCCGCCCGGATTGCGGGCGGATTTCTTAAGTCATTTTTGTTAATTAACGTTGAACACGTCCTGAACCATCACCGCCTACCAGATCTTTAACTTCTGATAAAGTTGCATGATTTAAGTCGCCAGGAATGGTATGCTTAATCGCTGAAGCAGCAACACCAAATTCAGCTGCATCACTCATTTTCATGT
>CAYJAM010000063.1:0-9991 GCA_964367725.1 uncultured Sphingobacterium sp.
AATCTGCTTTTATACTAACATTTGAGCCTTCTAAGATAGACTGGATTGAACCTAGTACCGAATTCAGATGGAAGTTTAGGTCTAATACTTCGATCTGGATATTCAGTTGGTCTTTTTGAGTTAGAACATCGACAGAATTGTTAAGAATCTCGCTTAAATTTTCTGCTGATGATTTAAGGAATGTGAGATATTGTAAAATTTCGGGGTCATCTACTTTTGAATCATCCAGAAGACCTACCAGTGAGAGTAAGTTATTTATTGGAGATCTTAGGTCGTGAGATGTGGCATAACTCAATTGCTTTAAGTCATGATGGCTTTTTGTAAGATTAGCTAGCTGCTGATTTCTTTCTTCCTCAAGTTTCTTTTTGTAAGTTATATTCTTGGCAACGGCATAAATCAGTTTTTCTTTTTCAACAGGCATTGAGGTCCAGGAAAGCCATACAATACTTCCATTTTTGGTGATATAACGATTCTCAAAGTTTATGAGGGGGTTATTTTCCGTCAGATTCTCACGTGATTTATCAGTCATGAGCCTGTCTTCAGGGTGAACAAAGCTTGTAATTGGTCTGGAAGTCAGCTCTTCGACGGTATATCCCAATGTACGCGAAACGGAAGGGTTGATTCTTTTCCAATACCCGTCAAAACCTGCTATGCATAGCAAATCAGGCGATAATTCGAAAAAATGCTCGAATTTATACTGGGAGTATGAATCCAGGCTCAGGTTTTTCATCACTAACATTTGGTAAATGTTCCGGTAAATTAAGAAAAAAGATTCGTCTTAAAGAGATTAAGTTTAATAAGCTTTCCAGGAAAAAATTCTGATGAGGTTTAAGAATTTAAATTCCTGAGTATTTTTGATTTGAACCAATTGTATATCAGATGTTTAAAACCTCCCTTAATCTGTGAAGTATAAATACCGGTACCGCCTGAGAATAAATAAGAAAATACACAGGCTATGCCAATGAAATAAATACTTTCGAACCCGAAGAGTTCGATCCCAAGAATTGTAGAAGCAATTGGAGTATTGCTTGCACCTGCAAAAATTGCCGCCAGGCCCATCCCCGCTAGAAGGCCTAAGGGTAATGGAACAAACCATACCAGTGCATTTCCCAATGTAGCACCAATGAAAAATAAGGGTGTAACTTCCCCTCCTTTGAATCCTGCTCCTATAGTGAATGAGGTGAATAGAAGTTTTAGCAGAAAATCGTAAGAATTGAGATTGCTTTTGAAAGCACTTTCGATGACTGGTATTCCCAAGCCGACATATTTATAGGTACCAGTAAACCAAATTATTGCAGCGAGGAAGATTCCGCCAATGAATGGCCTGTACGGGGCATAATTAATCTTTTTGAAGAGGTCTGTGCAGAAATGTGTCGTTTTGGAAAAAAGCATGGCCGCAAGTCCAAATATTATCCCTGCCAAAGCAGCCCATAATATATTCTCAAAGCCCATTTCCGGGACAGAAACGATGCTGTATTGGGTATGACTCACGTTCCAGGCTGTACAGGTATAATCGGCGATCAGAGCTGCAAATAAACTTGGTAAAATAGCGTCGTAGCGGAACTTTTTCAGGATCAATACTTCCAGAGCAAAAATTGCCCCTGCTATTGGCGTACCGAAAACGGATGCAAAGCCTGCACTGATACCAATGATAATCAGGATCTGCCGGTCATGAGTTTTCAATTTGAATAAGTGGCTGAACTGGTCTGATATTGCTGCACCCATCTGCACCGCAGTTCCCTCACGTCCGGCAGAACCACCGAACAGATGTGTAATCAATGTTCCGAACAAGACCATTGGTGCCATTTTTAGCGGAATGAGCTGTTTTGGACTATGGAACTCCTCCAGTAATTGATTATTGCCTTTACTAATATCTGTACCCCAATAGTGATAGGCAAGACCGATGATGAGTCCTCCAAGCGGTAAAAAAGCAATCAAATAGGGATTTATTTCACGAAGATTTGTAACCCAGTCTAATGAAACCAGAAAGAAGGCGGAGGCAGTTCCGGCTAGGATTCCTACAATTATTGAAAGGCATAACCACTTTATAACATAAACCAGCACAGCGTTTTGCCCTGTTCTAAGAGGTTGTGGTTCAATGTCTTTGTAGTTCATTTTATACTGATGCCAGGAATATTATTGCAAATAAGATAACATCCCGCAAAGTAATTTATATTTTTTTTTGAGAAGAATAAAAAGCAAGAGATAGCCTCATGTATTGAATTTTAAATTATTTATTTTAATATGGCTATTTTAGATATACCACTTCAAATCGTGCTAATGGAGCCATCCTTGCCCGGTTAAGGCTTAAAATCCCGTCATTTAGGCTAAAATTATCTACGGTGCTCAGAATTTTGAAGAGCTGATCTTCTATGCTCATATCCATACAGGCCATCCGTGTACTTGCAATTTTTGAGAAGCTAATCCGATTGCCCGGCTGCTGTTCAAAGCTTCCGGCAAATGAGTTGCAGCCACTATTTCCGACAATGCGATTGTCTGCTTCTTTTAGCATAATATGAGCCTCCTTTTCCGATGTTTTTACTGTTTTACCATTGATCTCAATCAGCTTCCAGTATTTCTCTGTAAGCGTATTTGTTTCTTTGGTTAGTGTGTAGTTATTTGCCAGATTACCGGTAATCAATTTTCCTTCCGAGTCCAGAACAAACAGTATATTTTCTCCAACTTTGTATGATGGTTTTCCACTTTCTTTATTCATGATCAGGTAACTGCCTGATTTATCCCAGCTGAAACTTCCGTTAGATCTGAATATTTCTTCTGATTTACCCTGGTATTTTGTCTCCATCACATAGTTCATATTTTTGCTCAGGTGTATCATGGTCCGGATCCCTTCACAGTCTGCACATGGGATTGTTCCGGTATAGACTCCTTCCCAGTCCAATGAGTTCTGACTGTTATGCGAGTCGGGAATAGTGTTAACTGATGATTTTAATGCTGTGCAGGCACTTATTGACAAGATTATAATCAGGACAGCAATATTATAATTCAGCTTCATTTAAATCGGATGGTTAGATCTGGTATTATGTATAGAGAATGATATACAAATGCAGCAGCTAAGGTACAGAGCAAAAATCAAACTATTATTTGGATTCCCTATCGAAATTGACTAATTGGTCAAAAGCAAGTCCGATGTTACCTTCACCAGCTCCTGTTTCTTTCTGAATGGCTTTCCAAAGATAGACTTCGCCATTGAGCCAGCGACCATAATTATAACGTAGTTTAAGTTTTAATCCTTCACGACATAATTCATGGTTGTATATATCAAAAACCTGTTCAACCTGATTAATTGAGCTCAATCCTTTTCGGATTAATGAAGTTTGAGGATAAATTTTTTCACCGGCTTCAGAGAGCATTTTACCTCTACGATACACCCATTGTTTTGTGTCAGATTGTAAAGCAGAAAATGGGATCCAATGTAGTGGAACCTGGCTTTGTGGTTCATACTTCCAGTCTGTTCCCTGTTCTCTTTTCTTTTCTTTTTGTCCGGATCTTCCTTCTTGGGGCTTACCCCCAGGAGTTTGAACGGTTTTTTCAATCGCCCACACCAGGTTGGCCATTTCATCAATCTGAAAAACAACTTCCTCTATTGGCTCACCCTGAATTGGTTGAGGGATTACTCCCAATATTGGCAGCGAGGAGTCGGCTTTTCCAAGGTTTCCATCTTTTATCATGTCTAATGAAAAATAGGCCCATTTGTCCCATGTATTAGCGATACCCTGGTCAGCTGCCTTAATAACCTGAACTTTACCAAAACTATCTGTAATGTTTAAGGATCTGATCTGAACCATACTTCCAACAGATGATTTAATTGGCATCATCATCCAATCATTGGAGTATATTAGCCCAAACTCCAATAGAGCAATTCTTCCCAGATCCAATGTATCAGCACCAACTGCAGCAAGATTGGTTCCTCCTTCCTCAAATGCCCAGAATCGGGATTCCGGCATACCTGAGAAACGAACGGAAGCCGGGATTAATTTTTTTACACCAGGACTGTTTTTCGCATATTTTAAGGTCTTAATACCGTTTAGCAGTAATGGAGTGCTGGCCTTGCTTTGCTGATTTTTTATCTTCAGGTGATACCATTCGGGTACCGGATCAAAGAATTCATCAACAACAATAGATTTAGTGTTTAGCAGACTTGTATTTGCTTCGACCTTTTCAGTCACATTCAATGTGTATTGATATTCCAGACTTGAATTATTCCAGTTATTAGATTTCTCTGTCTGAAAGTAGGTTCTTGTATACCATTGCGTGAACAGTATAAATTTTGCAGTCAACAATGTGCGCTGAACTGCTGTGAATGTATTAAATCGTTTTGCATCCTTGTAAAAGAGATAGCCATCAAAATACCTGTCTTTAAAAAACTCCAGCATGCCAAAACTGCCTTCATCTAGCTGCGTGCCTGTATCTTCCTTGAATCGGTAAAGTGGATTTGTTGTAAATTTTGGAATCAATAATTTTAATTGATCATCCGAAGAGATAATTCTGATCCACATTTCAGCCATCTGAATGCGTACATCCAGACTCTTTGTTCCGGGATCATTTTCATTGATTACTGGTTGTGCAGTGATCAGTGGATTAAGTGGAAGTTGTTGTGATTGAATAGATGAACAATCATAATCCAGGTCTGAGTAAACCGGAGTTCCACAATCATCTCCTTCAAATTCACCCATTTGCCATTGCCTGCACAGCAACCAAAGGGGATCCCTGACCTGAGCCTTCAGTGAATCAATAAGGTCTGTACCTCTTGGTCTTGCTTCGAGCCTTGCCCATTGTGGAAGGCTAACTCTGCTTGCCGGCAAGGCATCCAGTTTCAAATCCTTAATGTCTAACTTAAATTTAGAAAAATCAAAAGCCATGATTACTTGTTTAAATTCTGAAGTAAATTAGTTGAAACTGTAGTATCATATAATGTATTGTATAGTACAACAGCAGGACTAAACGAAGCTATTGGAGTATCCTGGAGATGTTCTGGCTCAACAGCCCTTACCTTACTCAACTCAATGGTTGATAAAATGGTGTCGGATATATCTTCCAGATCCCATGTTCCTTTGATTGCAGGAGGAGTAACCAAAAGCATGGTCTGTGGAGCTTCAGCATTCGGCCGGTTATAATGGAAAGCCAAACCAAGTGTTTCTTCTTCATTAGGAATTGTTTCTGACCACTCATCAATGATTAATCCGCTTTGTGTTTCTCCAATTTTGGTGCTCTGAGTATCGAAATAAGTATACAGTAATTTACCTTTTATCGGCCTTAGCTCGTCCTTAGTTTTAAATTGAACCGCCATCCATCGGTCTTTGCTTTCATAAGGAAATTGCATCGGAACAGATCGGAAGATATCTTGCTCCTTTATCGCCGAAAGCATGGAGATCAGGCTATCAAGTTCGGAAATATTTTTTCGAACTTTGGCCAGTCCACCAATCCATTCCCGTACCGGAAACAACATACCTGTTTTGGTTTTTGCGAAGTCCAGAATACTTGAATCATTAAATGCACTTTGTATTTCTGTACTATTTTCGCTGATTACAGTATGTGCGGTGAGGATGAGATCCTCACCCAACAATGACCTTAATTCAGCTTGAAGACTATTGAAATCACTGCCTGCAGGATAAATTTGAATCACTTTTTGGATACCAGCAATTTTTTTAGATAAATCCAGAGCCATTTTGGTCTTTAAACTACTGAGATCCTTTAAAATCAGTTCTTTTTCTGATTCATTCAAAGTTATACCGTGATAACATACTTCACTTAATTGTTTTATAAATGCCTGCAGACTGTATTGCATGTCCTGCATCAGAATGCCTTTAAGCTGAATTTCGGCAAGTTTTTGAAGCAGTGTATCCAGGTCATAAACAGCGGCGTCATCCAATGATGCTAAAGTGAAGGATTGTAAAGCTTTCAAAGCAAAATCGACCTGTTCAAGGTGAGAAGAAGTAACTTTATTTGTAAAGCTGGCTGTTGAAGTTGTCTGATAAACAAAATCCTGTTCAGTCATTGTGCGTGATCCCAGAATCATCTTTCTTATCGGATTTAAGAATACTGATATCTCATAGAAACTAAATTGACCCGCTTTGCTTTTATTTCGGTATTCAATTTCTGTCACTTTAGTTTTACGGTTCAGAACAACCCAGGCTTCTATAAATGCTGACATCTGTTGTAGTATCGTGCTATGTTGTTTCCCTGTAATAAACATCAGGTCAATAGCTTCCAACTGTAATTCTCTCATTGAAAGCTGGAAACCCTGTGGATCTGCCAGCGTTTTGACCAGACAAACGATATTTGAGGGATCGGGTAGTATGGATTTCAACCAGTTATTTGTAGTGGGCTCTAATGAAGCCCGTACACTTCCGGCAACAAAGCTCGCTGCACTTACTTTTAGGTGAAGTCCTACTTTATGCTGCAATATGGTCCCACTCTTTTGAGACTGAATTATTTCCGGGCTTGCAGGGTATTTGCCGGATGTCAATGAATCAAGTGTTGCCGCCCCGCGTTCAAAATTGCTTTGGACCAGTTGATAGACTCCTTCGCTTAGCATGAGATCTTTCAGTGCGTCCATCATGTTCTGTAGGACGTTAAATACTTTAACAAAAGCGGCTTTATCGGCAACTGAAATTCCAGCTAATGCAGTATAGACTACAATACCTCTTTTCTCAAAATCTCTGTATAATTTGATTCCGTCGCAAAGTCTGAATTTATTCTGGAAAGCCGTATCTGCAGCAGTATTCTGAGAATTTGTATTTACGACCAATGGGTAAAGAGCTCTGAATTCGGCTTGATATTTTTGCAGACTATTTTCTGCAAGAAGTCTTTCAAAACGATATCCGACCAGTTTAGATAAACTTGTTCCGTTACGAACTCCGTCTATAAGTTCCTTGGCCATTAGAATCCGTTCAGAGGATAGATTAATGGTGAATGGATTTTCTGAATTGTCTTTATAGGAAATCTGAGCATTCTTTAATATAGCTGCTGTTGCCGCATGATTTTGGGATGGTCCCAGAATATAACCATGGCTTTCGGATGCAGTTGCAGGTTTTACATTTTCCACATAGCTGTAAGCACCGGCAAACAGACCTTTTGACCAGGAACCATCTGTTTTCTGCCTCTGGGTACGTATTTGATGGGCATACATACCCTGTATCCAGGCATCAATCCGATAGCTGCAACAGTCAATATGTTCAGTTAAGGCCCTCTCAAGTTTGGCTTTGCTCAAAGGAGCGATAGCCTTAAGACTGGAAATGTAATTTTTTAGATCTGCAATGGCTTTGATAGAGGGTGCCTTTTCAATCAGTTTACTTTTTAAAAAATCAGCAACCGGCATTATGTCGCTTCCGGTTATTTTTTTATCCGCTTTTAACAGAAGTGAATGTTTTGACTTAGAAGCCTGATCGATGATCTGATTATCTTTGTAATCTTTTCTTGATGCAGTAAGGGTAGAATTATAGGCCTGAGCCTTCAAATTGATAGCAGTTTCAGAATACATGAGCTGATATGCCTGTTTCAGCAAAAGAAACAACAGGGGTCTGGATGTAAATTTTAAGCCTGTTTCCTTTCGGATTGTATCATAATCATTTTCACATAGCCACTGAATGTAATTGGAACTTAAATATTCTGTTTCAGAAAACACTTCTTTCAAAGCAACCCCGTATGTGTCTATAACTGCCTCAATAACAGGCCCATTGAGTGCTGTCTGCTTTTCTGAAAAGAGTTTGAATAATATTTCAGGTCGAGCAAGATCAGGATTCAGACCAATAGTTTCCAATTTCTCGCGGGTACTTTCAGTGGAAAAGATCAGGGATTCAATAAAGGCATCATTCAATGTTGGAAGCAAGGTGATATTGGCAGCATTAGCTGCATTGATCTTATCACTGATATCCTCCAGGAAGCGCTGATAATAACTGACTGAAGTTGGATGCAGAGCAAGTATCTGTAGGAAATCTTCTGAACTTATAGTGCTTGTTTTGGATATCTGCTTCAAGTCTGTGATTTTCCCCTTCCAGCAAGGATATACAGATTGAATGATTGCAAATATTTGTTTACGGGTGCTATCTGTACTTTTTAGACTGAACCTGCTGAAAACTGAAGCCGGTAGAATTCCATAAGGTTGCTTCCCTATTCTGATTGATGGAATGTGCCCCCTTCCGAGAACATAGTTGTTAAAGAATTTTTCAGCATCAGCTATGCCGCTATCTGTGACTTCAGGATCCATCATTTCCCTCAAAAAGTAACCTAATGTAACTGGAAATAAAGCCTGATTCATTCTTCTTGCTTCCGTTTGATCAGTATTCCCCGAATTTGAAAGACCTTGGATCATACTGTCATCTATTCCCAGAAATTGGGAAAGCCATGCACCATCATTCAAATTAAGTGATTTCGATTCATCGTTTGGAGAAATAGATGTTAGAGTTCCGGCATTTTCAATTGCAGTTTGTTCTTTTCTGAATTCTGATGATTCTTCGTCACTGTTATTTGTCGCTGAACCTAATGGTATCAAGCCTATTCCTGATGCAGAGTAGCGATGATTTTCAAATAAAGACTCAATCTGCTGACGGGTTTGATCTGAATTCAGGTTCGTTCTGATCCCGAGGCTAAGGATTTTTGAAAATCCCTTTGTGAATTGATCTGTAGTAAGATCAATTTTGATACCCATTCCGCAGGCTATAGCTTTGTCAAAATCATGAAGCCAGGCTGCGGCTGCGGCGGATGCCGGTGTTTCGTCAAATCCTGTTGGAAGGTTAGCGGGTATTGGATTGCCGGTATGTGTAGACGATAGTTTACCGGTCTCATCATAAAGTCTAAATACCCAGAGGTCTGGTAATAAAGAAGCAGATGGTATGGGCTTTTGCTTACTTAAGCTGATACTGCATTTTAATTTCAGCTCGGTTATGTTTTTTTTGATCAGTATATCTTTGAAGCCAGGAACCTTTTGATTTGAATTCAGCCATCTTTTAAGGAATAGTGAGCGGTTTAGCCCATGTTTCAATTCAAGTTCATCAGTATTGCTTACAAAAAAGCTGATCAGGCTGTCAGCTTCTGCATCAGTCATGTAATTACGGTCGACCGAAATATTACAGCTATCCGGATAAACCCTGATCCAGAGTTGATTTTTGCCCCCATTGTTTACAAAACGTGTTTCAATCCGCATGGGAAATAGTAAACATGGATAGCTATCAGACATCGATGCAACTTTTCTCTTTAGGGCGAAGAATGGATCTTCTATTGTGCCTGTGGCAGATATCAGATCCTTTTTTAATTTATCAAGTCCCGCTTTTAATGTAACGAGCTGATTCTGTTGTGCCGTAATTTGCCTTGCCAATAAACCTGACTGGAGGCTAAGCGTGCTTTTCGATTTCAGCAGACTGGCTTTGAGAGTACTATCTGCAGTTTTCTCGGTTTCAGTAAACTGATTCAATCTGGCTGTGAGTGTTTGTGCACGCTGTGACAATGCCTGAATTTTTTCTTCCTGTTCAAGAAGGCTTCGTTCCTGGATATAAATCTGTTTTTGAACTTCGTTCTTTAAAGCCATGTTCTTTACCTGTTTACTTTAATAATCTCGATGCGTGTATAGAAACCATTACCGGCTGCTGATAAAAAATATATGCTGTTTGCGCAGAATCTTTAGGCGGCCAGGAAGCCTGAATATCATCTCCTGATTTTGCTATTGTGAGGGAATTTCTGAGATTGATTATCTGCCCATTTAATGTACCAAGCTTGTTCCATGACAGATCGCTCCACTTTTTCAGGCTCCCGGTATTCTGTTCATCTAGTCCGAAACGAGGTTCGCCTGGTCTTTCCTGAAGTACAAAGAACCAACCTGGGTCATCAGTTGTAGCTGTAGGGTTTTCTTTACCTAAAAGATCGGTTTCATTTAGGCTAAATCCGATCATATATATATCCGGATCTACTTTTGCTTCAAAGACAGGGAAAACAGGTTCTGATCCTGAATCAAGGATCCTGTCTTTTTTTACATTTT
>CAYJAM010000064.1:0-9927 GCA_964367725.1 uncultured Sphingobacterium sp.
CATTGAAGCCAGTACTGAATCAAAAGGATCAATTAAACCTAAGAGAGGCAGTGCTGCCATGCCTTTTATGATGTCTCTGCGTTTCATATTATAATGCTTTTTAATGGTTAAAAATCATTTTATCAGGTTGCCAATGGCTGACCACCCGGAATCATTACTTTTTGTTTCGGAAGTTTAGTTGTGTTACGTCTGGCTGTGAATTTAGCAGTCAGGTATTCGCCCATATGGATATCTCCGGAAATTATATCTCCATTAACTTTTCCTGAGAAGAGGTAGATAATGATGTTCCCAACAATTGGGATTGTGCTTCTGATCTTTACCTCATTTCCTTCTATAGTACCCACCATATTTTTTGTATCGTGATCTCCTTTATGAGTTCCCTGAATCCAGTTTCCATCCTGCTCAATCACCATTGAGTGCATACTTGTACTTAAAGCATATTGTACTTCCACATCCCAGCGTCCGCTAAGATTAGCAGCAGGTGCAGCCATTTCAGGCTTGAAACTTCGCTTCTTCGACAATACTTCATAGAGGCGCTCGGCTACTATTTTCTCTTCACCCGGCTGCATGTGTCCCGGAGTAATTTGTATGGAAGTAGTTCCATCAGCTTCGTCACGATTCCCTAATGCAATTCTTGGCTTATTCCTTCCTACTTCTTCAGCGATCTCATATCCTGTTACAGGATACTTTGCAGGATCCCAGATAATATGAAGTACCGGATATTTATTATTCAGATTTACTGGTTCAATAACTTTCGTGCTTACTCCGCTGATACCTGATACCCGTTTCGAAATTACATCAAGCCATGAAAGCCATCTCTTCCATTCCGTATCATGATCACGTACCAGCCAATCTTCAACTGCAGCCACCATACCGACTATTTCATCACGATCCAGTTTATTATCACGACCCGGACCATGGTGTGGTGCACTGGCCTGCCATGCGGCAAGTAAAATGTTTTTATTGCCAACCATTAATCCTGCCGACTGCGGTCCGCGAATGGTTTTACCTCCGCTATAAGCCACAATATCTGCCCCTCTTTTCAAATGTACAGGTGGAATTGTGAGACTTTCTGCAGCAGCATCCATCAGAATTGGAACATTCTTTGGTTTGGCAATTGCTGCGATAACTTCTAGTGAAAGAGGCTGACCGGTATCCGAAGCCGCTCCCGGAGTTCCGGAGGTCAGGTAGATCATTGCCGTCTTTGGATTGATCGCTTTTTCAAGCTCAGCAGCTGTCGAAACGGTTATAATTTTAACCCCTATATTTCTTACTGCATGATCATAATGCTGACGTGAATATCTGGGTATAATTACTTCAGTTTTCTCAAATCCGGTAAGATCAGGAATACGGATTAGCCTTTCAGGACTTCCACCTGTTACGCAGGCTGCTGTAATGTGCTTAACTCCTGCTGCACATCCGGAAGATACCATTCCCCATTCTGTTTTGGTGAGTTCTGAAAGTCGCTTACCAGCTGCCTCTGCAAGTTCATCGAGCTGAACGAAATTATTACTGGCTGCATCCAGTGCCGCTTTTACTTTCGGAAGTTTGATTGAACCTCCAATGATAGTATATGAACCCCTGCAATTTATGATGGGTTCAACGCCCATAGAACGATAAATATTCGTCTCATCAAGGAATGAGCTTAAAGTTGTTTCTTTTAAACCTTGCAAAGATCCTTGTAATTCACCTGATTGGGCCGCTTCTCCGGGTAAAACATTTCCTATTACCGGTAGTAAAGCAAGGCCTTTGATCACACTTCTGCGCTTCATTTAATATTATTTAGTATATGTATTTGCTGCCAAACCATTCAGATCCCATACAATCCTTCCGGCACGCACTGTAAGTTCGGCTTCAATTTTACGATCGCCTTCGATCCTGTTTTGTCCGGAGTCCACAAAACCAAACTTGCCATTAATTATACCCAGGACTGCAATATCTGCTACCGAGCCTTCCGATAAATTTCCAAGATCTTCCCGTTTGATTGATTGGGCTGCATTCCAGCTGCCCCGGGCTATTACCTCGGTAATACTCATGCCAATATTCAGGTATTTTGACATCACATTCAACATGTTCTTCATTCCTGAATTCATACTTGTACGATGCTCATCTGTTCCAAAAGAATTAGGCCATAGCCCCTGATTAAATGCCGGAATGGCCTGATTGAACCAGAATCCGGCTCCACCATGTCCCACATCGAAAAGTACACCTCTTTTCTGTGCGTCTAAAACAAAAGGCCTGACTTTGCCCTGCTCATCAACAACAGTCATACGTTCCGATACGTTTTCAAATGAATGGGTAATAATATCACCGGGACGCATATGATCTAATTGCTCCTGCAGCGTGTATTGAGGCATATGACATTCTACAAAAAGGGGTGTATTAGCAATTTTTGCAGCTTCAGAAGCCCGCTCAAATGGGATCCAGCTCTTACCTTTATAATGACCAACCCTGGTACCAACAATATATTCACTATACTTTTGAATGGTTTCAGCAGTCTTTTGAACACTTACTGAGCCCATATCCGGTTCAAAACCAGAGCCTGAACTAAATCCTGTTTCGAATATATTTATCCAGGCGAGCACACGGGTAATTGAAGGATCGATGACTTTCGCTTTAAATTCGGGAAAGGTTCTCCATCCGGTTGTACCCGCGTCAACAACAGTAGTTATACCGGAGCGTATTGCAAAGGCATCAGGCAACTGACTGGATTGCCCATCCAGGAAACCAGGATTACTGCCTGCAAAGACATGGGTATGGATATTGATCAGACCAGGGGCGACTATAAGTCCGCTGACATCAAGCACCTTCTTTGCAGCCGAAGCGGGGATATCAGCCGCCACTCTGGATATTTTACCGCCCTTTACGGCGACATCCATTTTAGCATCGATTTTATTTTTAGCATCGATTAGCCTTCCGCCCTTAAGTAATAAATCATAATCCTGAGCCCGGGATAAAAACGGGCTTAGGACCAAAAATAGAACAAGCGATGCCCTTTGAAGAGACATCATAACCCGGTTCCTGATTTCAAAATAGAAAAAGTTAATGAACCTGTATTCTTCAGTTTGCGCCAAATTATTTTCCATGATAATAAAAATCTTAATCTTAGTTTTTCCAGGGCTGTCCGCTGATTCCATTTAAATCCCACATGATTTTACCTGCCCTTAAAGTAAGTTCAGCCTCCAGCTTTTTTGAGCCCTCAACACTGACTTTTCTGACATCAGTAAAGCCAAACTTTCCTTCCCGCAAATTAAAAACTGCAATATCCGCCTCGGCACCAACACTTAAATGTCCAAGATCTGTTCGCTTAATTACTTTAGCCGGTGCCCAGGTTGAACGCTCAATTACATCCTTTAACTGCATACCCAAAGCAAGAAATTTAGACATCACATTTGTCATATCTTTCATTCCTGCATTCATACTTTGATCGTGCAAATCAGAACTGATCACATCAGGCAAAAAACCCTGCTTGAATGCAGGAATTGCCTGTGACCATGAAAATGCTCCACCACCATGCCCGACATCGAAAATTACACCGCGTTTTTGAGCTTCAAGTACAAATGGCTTCAATCTTCTTGTCTTTTCATCCACTATAGACTCGCGGCCAGAACTGATCTCAGAATAAGTATGAGTAAAAATATCTCCGGGACGGAAATGCTTTAGAAAAAGCGACTCAATGGAATTAGTCGGCACATGTTCTCCAAAATCGACCATAATGGGCACATTTGCCAGTTTACCCGATTCTACAGCTTTATCAACAGAAGTGAATTCTCCCCAGTAATGCGCTGATTTAAGGCCAACCAGGATCTCGGGAAATAACTTTTTTATCATATATGCATTCATTTCAGGATTCATATCTGTGATATCCTGTTCTTGAAAGCGGCCAATCATTCCACTTCCAATTACATTCAAAAATGCCAGAATACGGGTCTGAGATTTGTCGATTGACTGCTCTTTAAATGTTCTGAAATTTCGCCATCCTGAAGTTCCTGCATCCACCATGGTAGTTACTCCTGATCTGAAAGAAAATGCATCGGCCTGCTGGCTACGTGAAGAATTTGCAACAGATGTGCTGTACTTATCTGTTCCCTGAAAGACATGCACATGCATATCAATTATTCCGGGACTGACATATAGCCCACTAACATTCACAGTTTTTTTAGCTGATGATTCCGGAATGTTTGCTGCCACCCTGAATATTTTACCATTCTGAATGGCTACGTCCATTTTAGCATTGATATTGTTCTTAGGATCGATCAAATGCCCCCCTTTCAGAAGAATATCAATTTCCTGGGCATTCAGTGTTTGAACAGCCAAAAGAAAAAGGACTATCAGACTAACTCTCTGATAGCGAAACAGGCATGAACTAAACTCTTTTAATGTTGTCATTCTATTTATCTCTAATTGTATTCGATTATCCCTGTAAAGTTTAACACTTCAATAGACCAAAGTCTGTAAAGAATGCCTATTGAAATTTCAGAATCCCAAAGAACTGAGGTAAATGAAACTGAGGCTTATCATTTTTCACTTCATTCCATGTAATGTAATGAGGGTTAGAATTAATTTCAGCGATTTTGTAGAAATTCGCTCTCCAGGCAACTCCCGGCTTAGGGCGAACCACATTTGTATATTTTTCAAGCATATTTAATGGGATCTTAAAAGACATGGTCCAGGTTACTGGCTCAGTGATCTCTGTATCGACTACTTTTGGTAAAGAAGCCTTGATCTGAATTTTCTGAATATCCTCAATGGTAGGTCTGTTCTTTTTATGATGAAGCAAAGGGGTTCCTCCGCAATTAATCTCGAGGTTAAAATAATTGATTGGATTATCGGCCTCTGGTGAGAAAAAGAACTCCACGGCAGAGTCTCTCCATACTGGACCGTTTATTTTTTCCGTAACACTTTTTACATAACGATCCTTAACTCTATAAATAACATAGATAAAATCATCATCATAAGTCATCTTAACATCCGCCTTGGGCTTGAACGCAGGAATTTCGCCCATATAATTCCGAATCTTAATAGATTTAATTCCCTTCCATCCGGATTCATTCCATTTATCATTCACATCAACTGTTTTAGCCGATTTTTTTACATTATAAACCAGAAAATCCGAGGAATTGCTCGCAGAACCTTGCTGAGCACTTAATGTATTGACAAAAAACAGTAAGATTAAAAGAAAAAGAGAGGCATTTTTTAAATTTTTCATCAATTTGATAGTTAATTATTTGTAAGAGTTAAACCAGCTTTTTGGCACAGAGCTAATTTGTAAAACTGTCATTTGGAATATCAGAAAAATCTGCCGGCTTCCGGAAAGTTAAAGAAGCCGGCAGATTCTATTTTACTAGGTAGCTAATGGCGGACCAGCAGGAATTTGAATTCTCTTCCTGTTAGGTTTAGATTTACTCCGGCTTGCGGTAAAAGTAGCAGTCCGGTATTCACCCAAATGTATATCACCCGACATGTTATCGCCATTTACAGTTCCCTGAAATAAGTAATTGATATTGTCAGCAATGATTTTGATTGAACTTTCAAATCTCACCTTATTCCCATCAATAGTACCGGTAAGCGTTCTGGTAGCAAAATCAGCTTTGTGAGTTCCAGATAACCAGTTGCCATCCTGCTCAATGCTTAAGGTTTGCATACTATTACTACTGAAAAATTTAATATTTAAATCCCAGAGACCGGCAAGATTTGCTGAAGGGGCAGACATTTCGGGTCTTGGGCTTCGCTTTCTTGAAAGAACTTCATGGAGTCTGTCGGCAATAATCTTCTCTTCACCTGCCTGCATTTGGCCGGTAGTAATACTAACAGTGCTGATACCATCAGTTTCACCACGACTGGCGAGAGCAATTCTTGGTTTGTTTCTGCCCAGTTCTTCTGCAAGCTCAAAACTATTGATATTTAGCTTGTTAGGGTCCCATTTAACATATAATACTGGCGATTTATTTGAAAGTCCGGCAGGTTCATAAACTTCAGTTTTAACCCCATCTATCGGAAGAATTTTCTTTGAAATAGTATCCAGCCAGCCCAACCATTTCTTCCAATCGCCAGCATGATCACGCTTTACCCAATCTTCAACTGCGGCCATCATTCCAACCATTTCCTCACGACCTACCTTATTATCACGTCCCGGACCATGATGAGGTGAACTTGCCTGCCATGCAGACATCAAAATTGATTTATCACCTAACATTAATCCGGCGCATTGTGGTCCGCAAATAGCTTTACCACCACTATAGGCAACCAGAGTTGCTCCACGCTTAAGGTGTACCGGTGGAATAGTAAGATTCTGAGCAGCCACATCAATCAGAACCGGGATATTCTTAGGTTTTGCATAAGAAGAAACCACTTCAAGAGACAGTGGCTGACCTGTTTCTGAAGCAGCACCTGCTGTCAGATAAATCATGGCCGTCTTCGGATTAATGGCTTTTTCAAGCTCCTCAGGGGTAGAAACATGAACAATTTTAACTCCAATATTCCTGATCCCATGATCATATGCATTACGTGAGTATAATGGAATGATGACTTCATCCTTATCAAAACCAGTCAGGTCAGGGATTCGAATTAGTTTTTCCGGATTACCTCCAGTTACACAAGCTGCAGTGATATGTTTAAGTCCGGCAGCACAACCTGCCGAAACCATTCCCCATTCTGCACCTGTTAAATCGGCAAGACGCTGCCCAATCCCATCGGCAAGTTCATCATACTGAACAAAATTATGTGCTGCAGCTTCCATTGCTTCCCGTACCGCCGGGCGCTCGATAGATCCCCCAATAATAGTGTAGGTTCCCATGCAGTTTATCACAGGTTCTACACCTATTCTGCGAAAAATATTGGTATCAGCCAAAAAGGAAGCTGCTGTAGTTTCGGCCCCTTTGCTTGCCATGGCCGAAGAGCCAATCGAATTGCCCAAAACTGACTGCCCCGGAAGAACCGCTCCCGCTACAGGTAACATCGCTAAGCCTTTAATTACGTTTCTACGTTTCATTCTATTCTGTTTTAATTAATATTTTTTCTATTTATAGGCATTTGCCGCCAAACCATTAAGGTCCCAAATAATGCGACCCGCACGTACAGTCAGCTCAGCTTCTAATTTTTTATCACCTTCAATCTTATTATTACCTGAATCCACAAATCCAAACTTTCCTTTAGCAACACTCAATACAGCAATATCTGCGACCGACCCTTCCGATAAATTACCCAGATCTTCACGCTTAATTGATTTGGCCGCATTCCAGCTTCCTCTGGCAATGATATCAGGCATGCTCATTCCCATATTCAAATATTTTGACATGACATTTAGCATGGTTTTCATTCCTGAATTCATGCTTGTGCGATGCTCATCTGTTCCGAAAGAATTTGGCCATAAACCTTGTTTAAATGCAGGGACTCCCTGATTAAACCAAAATCCACCACCGCCATGACCAACATCAAATAGCACACCCCTTTTTTGAGCGGCCAATACAAAAGGTCTGACTTTGCCCTGTTCATCCACCACAGTCATCCGTTCAGAGACATTTTCGAAAGCATGAGTCATAATATCCCCCGAACGCATACGCTTTAACTGATCTTCAAGAGAATACATTGGCAGGTGACATTCCACAAAAAGTGGCTTATTGACTAACCTGGCAGCTTCTGAGGCCCGATCAAAAGGTGTCCATTCAGTCCCGTCATAGCGGCCAATTCGCACACCTACCAAAATATCTGCATATTTATTGACGGTTTCAACTGTCTTTTGAACATCCATTTCAGCAATATTTTCCTGGGCTTTGTCATTCGAATAACCAGAGGCTGCAATGCTCAGAAAGGCCAGTACACGGGTCATGGAATTATCAATAATTTTAGCCTTTAAATCAGGGAAAGTACGCCAGCCAGAAGTTCCTGCATCAACAACTGTAGTTATTCCTGCACGTGGGGCAAAGGCATCAGGAAGCTGACTGGATGTACCATCGGTAAATCCGGGATTACTCCCTGCATATACGTGGGTATGCATATTGATCAGACCAGGAGCTACAATTAAGCCACTGACATCTACAACTTTCTTTGCCGTGCTGGCTGGTATATCTGCAGCAACACGGAATATTTTGCCAGCTTTAACTGCAACATCCATTTTGCGATCAATATTATTTTTTGCATCGATCACATGGCCGCCCTTTAATAATAGATCAATATCCTGAGCCTTAACCTGGGTGGTGGAGGCAAAGAATATAAGTACAATTATTATTGGCATTGACCTTTTGAAATTTAATAGCTTGTTCATATTGTTTAAGTTTTATGATTCCATTTAAAAAAAAATCAATTAGTAACTGCAGGCATTTGCCAATCCGGAACGCTGATTCCATTTAAATCCCATACTACGCGTCCGGCTCTGAAAGTTAATTCTGCTTCAAGTTTTTCCGTACCACTAATTTTTGTGCGCCGAACATCCATATAACCGAAATTTCCCTTTTTCAGCTTAAAAACAGCTATATCAGCCTCAGAACCAACACTTAAATGACCCAGCTCCTTACGTTGAATCACCTGTGCCGGATTCCAGGTAGATCGTAAAATAACATCCTGAAGGCCCATACCCATAGCCAGAAATTTGGACATCACATTAGTCATGTCTTTCATTGCGGCATTCATACTCAAGTTGTAAAGGTCAGTACTGATTGTATTTGGCATGAAGCCCTGCTTAATGGCCGGAATAGCCTGATTGAAGTTGAATGCACCTGCACCATGGCCTACATCGAAAATAATACCTCTTTTTTGTGCTGCAAACACAAAGGGTTTAACCTTCCTTGTCTTTACATCCACAATAGATTCGCGGCCACCTGCAGTTTCTGAAATCGCATGTTCCGAGAATGTATGGGTAAAGATATCGCCAGGCCTGAAATGCTCCATAAACAATGATTCAATTGAGTTTGGCGGAGAGTGCTCACCGAAATCAACAATAACTGGCACATTTGCCAATTTACCTGATTCTACGGCTTTGTCGACTGATGTAAAATCGCCCCAATAATGAGCAGATTTAATACCAACCAGGATATTAGGATGTAATCTTTTGATCATATAAGCATTCATTTCCGGATTCATATCGGTCACATCCTGCTGATCATAACGTGTAACCATTCCTCCACCAACCACATTTAAAAAAGCTAAAATACGGGTCTGTGAACGATCAATCACTTGTGATTTAAAAAGCGGAAAATTTCTCCATCCGGCAGAACCTGCATCCACTACAGTGGTTACACCGGCTCTAAATGAGAATGCATCTGCCTGTAATCCACCGGGAGAATTTGCTGAAATACTATTCACATCCGCCCCGTGAAACACATGTGCATGCATATCAATTATACCGGGAGTTATGTATAAACCACTCACATCAATTGTCTTTTTAGATGTATTTGCCGGTATATTCACCGCTACACGGAATATTTTATCACCGACAATGGCCACATCCATTTTAGAATTGATATTGTTTTTCGGGTCAATTACATGTCCCCCTTTCAATAGAATATCTATTTCCTGAGCCTGAACCGTAGCTACTATCAGGATGAGAACTAAAACAGCAGCAATTCTATGTACAATTTGGACAAATTGGTGCTGAATGAATTCTGAAATACCTGCTGTTTTAGTTCTCATAATTACCTGCTTAATATAATTGACTATCTGGTGACAGCATCCCATTGAGCTCCGCTCAGACCATTTAAATCCCATGCCACTCTGCCTGCACGAAGGGTTAGTTCTGCTTCAAGTTTTTTGGT
This sequence comes from uncultured Sphingobacterium sp., assembly GCA_964367725.1. Taxonomy (GTDB): domain Bacteria; phylum Bacteroidota; class Bacteroidia; order Sphingobacteriales; family Sphingobacteriaceae; genus Daejeonella. Next base: position 9,750 of record CAYJAM010000064.1, read on the forward strand.
GCCGTTAAATACAGATCCGCGTGCATCCATATAACCGAATTTACCCTCTCTGATATTGAAAACTGCTACATCTGCCACTGCTCCAACACTCAGATGACCTAGTTCAGTATGCTGAATTACATTTGCCGGGTTCCATGTTGAGCGTAAAATCACATCCTGAACAGACATACCCATGACC
>CAYJAM010000065.1:0-6529 GCA_964367725.1 uncultured Sphingobacterium sp.
AATTTACCTAAAGATACTAAAAGCTTAAATTAACGTGAGTTCGATTAAACTATCTAAAGATTAATATTTAACCACATAGATTGTCTTGTATTATGCTTAAAAGGAAACATAGATTATAAATCACATAGATTGAAGCAAAGCTTCAAGGCTATCTGTGTCTAAAATGAAGGTTGGCGGCTATAAAATGCTATGTTTCCCTGCCTGCCGGCAGGCAGGTATGTGGTTATTAAATATTATGTCGCGTTCACGTTAAATTATTGTCGCTTAAAAATTAGCTAACCAATAGCTTATATCCCTTGCCATGCACATTGATAATCTCCACCTTCGGATCTTCTTTCAGGTATTTACGTAGTTTACTCAGGAAAACATCCATACTCCGGCCATTGAAGTAGTTATCATCGTGCCAGATTGAAATCAATGCTTCTTCGCGGGTTAGAACCTCATTTTTTTTGAGACATAAAAGCCTGAGCAATTCTGCTTCTTTAGTTGATAACTTTTGCTGGGTATCAGCATTTGTAATGAGTTGTGCTGTATAATCAAATTTATAGTTGCCTATTTCAAATTTTGATTGCTGATCTGAGGCTTCGGTCTTTTCAGGATCTGAAACCCGTTTAAACAAAGCATTGATTCTTAAAAGCAATTCCTCAATACGGAATGGTTTGGTGATGTAATCATCCCCGCCCAAATTATATGCTTCAGCTTTATCCTCGATCATAGTCTTGGCTGTTGCAAAAATGATTGGAATATGTGGGTTGATGCGGCGAATGTCTTTACCCAGTGTAAAACCATCCTTTTTGGGCATCATCACATCGAAGATACACATATCAAAATGGTCGTTATTGAACGCTTTAAGAGCTTCATCGCCATCCTGGCAAAGTACAACCTCAAATTTTCCTTTTAATTGCAAATAATCCTGTAAAAGCATACCCAGATTCGGGTCATCTTCGGCTAGTAATATTTTTTTCATATCAGGGATTCAAAAAAAGGGAAAATATTAATTTCAATAACCTGGCTTTTATGCTACAGGTTTTAAAGGAAGACTTATCTCAAATTCTGATCCAACATCCTTTTCACTTTTCACCCTGATTGTTCCATTCAGACGTTTAACAATATTATTCACGTAGCTTAAACCCAAACCAAAGCCTTTTACATCATGCAAATTGCCGGTTGGAATCCGGTAAAACTGGTCAAAGATCTTGGATAACTGATCTTTACTCATCCCAATTCCCTTATCAGCAACCTTAATAATTAGGTTCTTTCCGGAAATGAAGGTACTGATCTTTATCTGGGGATTCTCAGGACTATATTTATTGGCGTTATCAAGCAGGTTAAAAATCACATTTGACAAATGTAGCTCGTCTCCGGTAACTGTAGAATGTTCAGCCCTAAGGTCAAGCTCAATGCTGGCATTTCTCTTCTGAAGCTGAAGCGACATGCTGTCGACGATCGCTGAAAGTAGATCGTTCATATCCACATCCCTGTGTTCAAGCTTTAAGTCACCTTTTTCAATTTTTGCGATATTAAGAACCCGTTCAATATGACTTCCCAGACGAACATTTTCATCGTAAATAATGTTCGCCAAACGTTCAATTCTGCTCTTATCTGTGGTCAGTTCAGGATCCTTTAGAGCCTCACTCGCGATCATGATGGTAGCTACCGGAGTTTTGAACTCATGGGTCATATTATTTATAAAATCAGTTTTCATTTCTGATATCTTCTTTTGCATCAGAATAGAATGAATGGTATACCCGAAGCTGAAAATCAGAATCAGCAATAAGCCACCCGATAAGCCCATCATGGCTGTCATATTAGAAAGAATGATAGAGTTTTTATCCGGGAACGTAATGGTTAACATTCCTGAATCTCTGATCATATCCTTAGGAAAGAGCGGAGTTTCATAACTGTTATAGGGCAGGAACTTCGTTTGATTCGAGGCCCTTGTAAAAATAAGTGAGTCGCGCTCTGCAGAAGTGACCTTGTACTCATAATTGCTCAGAATTGAGAGATTACGTAATTCTGCTCTGAGCATTGAGTCAAGTGTCTGAGGATGAACACGTTTGTTCAGTGGAACATCAACCTCCCGGTACTCCTGATAAAGATCTTTAAATACATCCTCCTTCTTTTGATTCTCCTCAGCAAAATATTGCTTCACTTTCTGTACTCTGTTGTCCTGCTCGGCTTCATTTAAATCTGGTGGGCGCGGTATGTTCCTTAATCTTGGGCGCGGTATAGTACGTAGAAACGCCCCCTCAATAGGATCGAAAACGATATACTGAGTCACAGAATCGGGCAATAATCCAGGGGTTGATCCGGATATTGCGGTACTTATTTGGGGATAAGCTTTAGGGGCTCTGGAAATTGTCCTTCGGGTTTGTTCATGGATCTGACCAAAGGCATCCTCAACCTGATACACATCTACCCGAAAATTATATTCAAGATCCTTCAGCTCAGAGGCTGTAACCGCATCATTAAATGAAACCACATTTGGATATCTTGCCCTCAGCAGACTATCCCTGATCAAGAATATACTATCCGCTTTCCTTTGTTGAACCATCAAATACTTTTCATCCGACATTCTTGGCCTATTACGCTTAATCCTGACAGGCTTTTCAGGTGCAGCTACCAAAACAGGTGGACTTTCGATGATCACGGGCTGGGGAATTCTAATAAACTCGGCCTTCTTTTCAAGAAAATTATTAGCATCTCTTTTAGCCAGACGCTCAACTACATTATTTAAAGCTTCATGAACAGACTGGTCAAACAAGCGCGATTGAAGCTGGTAAGACTGCCTGAAAAAATACCATTGCATCCCCATCACCCCCAGCAAGGCGATAGTCATTAATCCAATTATTAAACTGATGCTTTTACTCTTCATCCTGAAACAAAAATACGCAACACTCTCTTTGTCAATATAGTTTTAACATATTTTAACAAAGCATTAACAAAATCCCATTCATCAGCCATTTACTTTTGGTTCTGCAAACCAGATGATTGGGTTCTCATTGTAACCTTATTTATCACTATAATGATTCAATACTGAAAAAGGGTTCAATTAAAACCCGCATTAAATATTAAACTAAAACCAAAACATATGAAAAGGTTCATTCTCAATCCACACCTTATGCTGATGGGATTTATTACCCTAATTGTTGTAAGTTCAGGTAATTCAGCAAGGGCACAGGTAGAAAAAAAAATCAATCAAAGTATTATTATTAAAAACGGCGACACAATAATTAATGGGAAAAAATTAAGCGAGGCAGATCAGCAAGAACGAATGCGTTTAAGACAAGAATTCAAAGATATGGAAGGCCGTATTAAAGGCAAGGGTGGGTCTCTTGAAAAAAGAGTAATTATTAAGCCTAAAGATGGAATAGATAAAGAGATCATCATTAGCCGTAAAGGTGAGGCCCCCCATGTTTTACACTGGGAAGATGGCGATATGAATGATTTTGAGTTCGGTTTAAAAGATAAAATGCCGGGAGGATTACATGTTTTCAGGTTTAATGGAGACAGCAGTATGTCATTTAACTTTGATATGGATACTATTATGAAAGAATTCAGGTTCCAGATAGATGGTTTGGACAGTAACCTCAGAAAACGCATTATCACCATGCACAGGAATATGGCACCGGAAGCACCCAACATGCCTCGAATGCCACGAATGCCAAGGGCACCAATGAATCCGGCTCCACCTATGGGTTTTGAATTTGAAAGAAGTGAATTCCCGGGGATGAGGAGCAGGAATAATTCTTCTTCTTTTAATTTTAATTCAATTGACAAGAACGGAATATCGAGCAGGATGAACATCCGCCTCAGCGATGCAGAAAAAAGCCAGGTGAAAACGATTACAGGTATTGAAAATGCTACCAATCTACTGGATGTCAAGGACCTGACCCTGTTTCCGAATTTTTCAAATGGGAAAGTTGGGATCTCCTTCAATCTGGAGAGCAAGGGACCGATAAAACTGAAGATCCTGAATACTGATCTGAAGCCCTTATTTACGGATGAGCTGAGTAATTTTAATGGATCTTATATGAAGCAGATACCATTAGCAGAAAATGGAGTCTATTATATTACTATAGAGCAAAATAAAGTTTGGTTTATAAAACAATTGGTTAAAGAATAATAATTTGGTGAGATCAAAAAGCCCCGTTCCGGATTACCGGACGGGGCTTATGATTTTATGTTGTTTCAGATAATGATCAGAAAGGAAGATCATCATCGTCGGGGGCTGAGCTAATGTCAACCGGAGCCGCATATTCAGGAGCGGCCTGAGCAGAGCCACCTGAAGCCAGAGTATTAATTCGCCAAACCACCAGAGTATTGAAATACGATGTTTTATCGGTCTTCGGATCTTTCCAGGCCCTCCCACGAAGATTGAAAAACAATTCCACCTGATCGCCCACTTTAATATTATCGAACAGATTCACTTTATCCTGAACTGCTTCAAACTTCACAAATTCCGGATAAGTTGGATTTTCTGCATATTCAATTATAAGCTCACGTTTTTTGAACTTCTCGCTCACGGTAATTACCGGTGAGATCTCATGTACTTTACCTTTTATGTCCATGTTAATAAAATTATTGATGTATTCTGGTTTAGATCTTACAAATTTAACCGGTTTGTTTTGCAAAAAACTGCCGGCGGATACGATTTGTAAAAGTATAAAATTAAGGCAGTTTTTAATTGTTAACTTCGCAATTTATTATGCAAGTTTTCCACACAAAAAGCAAGATCATTATAACCTGCAACAATCGCCTGGCTCCTTATCTTAAGCAGGAGGTAGAAGCATTGGGTTATGAAATAAAAAGAGCCTTCAGTACCGGATTGGAACTGGAAGGCACCATCAATGACTGTATCCCTCTGAATCTGAATTTACGTTGCGCAAGTCAGGTTTTATACTCTATTAAAGCATTTACTGCTGAGAATCCAGCGAGACTTTATAAGGAATTACTGGAAATATCATGGGAAGAGCTGATTGACTTTACCGGCTATTTCTCAGTAAGTTCAACTGTAGATAATGAAACGATCACCACTCCGCTTTTCGCAAATCTGAAAGTGAAAGATGCAATTGTGGATCGAATCAAAGAGAAAAAAGAGATCAGGCCAAATACAGGACCAGAAACAAACAAAGCGGTCATTCACCTCTACTGGAAGGAAAATGACGCTGAGATATTTATAGACACTTCTGGTGAAACCCTGGCCAAACATGGATACCGCAAAATTCCTGGTAAAGCTCCAATGCTGGAAGCACTTGCTGCTGGAACCATCATGGCTACAGGATGGGATCGGAAAAGTCCATTTGTTGTTCCAATGTGTGGATCAGGAACTCTGGCGATTGAAGCAGCCTTGCTTGCAACTGATAAAACACCAGGAATGTTTCGCATGAACTATGGCTTTATGCATATTATTGGATATGATGAACAGGTTTTCTTCGAAGAAAGACGAAAATTAAAAGAGAAGGCAAAAAAAGAAATTGATTTCAGAATTGTATCGACTGATCATTCGGAAGATGCTATTGATATTTCAATAAAAAATGCAAAAACTGCCGGTGTTGATCACCTGATTGATTTTTCAGTTTGTGATTTTGCCGACACCGAAGTACCTGAAGCTGCCGGGATAGTTATTTTTAATCCAGAATATGGTGAGCGACTTGGTGTTCATACCAAACTTGAGGCTACTTACAAGCGGATTGGTGACTTTATGAAACAGAAATGTAAGGGTTACAAAGGATATATTTTCACCGGAAACCCTGATCTGGCAAAAAAAATAGGCCTGCGGGCTTCAAGGAGAATCGAATTTTACAATGGCAAGCTTGATTGCAGGTTATTGGAATACGAATTATATGAAGGTAGCAAAAGAGAACCCAAACCTGAACCATGATCAGCTCATCGCTGAAACAGTAAAGTTTGTTAAACATACTTTGGAAGGCGCCGAAAGCGGGCATGATTGGTGGCATATTCAGCGGGTATGGAATAATTCACTCCAAATTCTGAAAACAGAATCAGCGGATGAGCTCATCGTCGAACTGGCTGCATTGTTACATGATATTGCTGACAGCAAATTTCATGATGGTGACGAGGAGATTGGCCCGAAAAAAGCAGGGGATTTTCTTACTTCGCAGGAACTGCCTGCAGATTTGATCCTGCATATTCAGCAAATCATCCGAAATATGTCGTTCAAAGCAAGTCTTGGAAAAGTAGAATTCCACTCAAAGGAACTCGAAATTGTACAGGATGCCGACCGCCTCGATGCTATCGGTGCTATCGGAATTGCCAGAGCATTCACTTACGGAGGCTTCAAAAACCGCGAACTATACAACCCTGAGATTCCTCCGGCACTCAATATGAGTAAGGAAGAATATAAAAATTCTGCCGCCCCAACTATCAATCACTTTTATGAAAAGCTGCTGTTGTTAAAAGATAAAATGAATACTGAATCCGGAAGGAGGATAGCTGCAGAAAGACATTTATTTATGGAACAGTATCTTGAGCAGTTTTATAAGGAATGGGATGGGAAATAGGGAAT
>CAYJAM010000065.1:6629-9893 GCA_964367725.1 uncultured Sphingobacterium sp.
AATTGTTATATAATATTCAGAAGTCCAAAATAAATCAGCATCATTATACCACTTAAGAGAGTCATTCGCGACATGTTCTTAAAATTTGCATTGGCAGGATCCCTGTAAACTTTAACAAACCAGTTGAGAAATATCACCAATACCGGTGCAGAAATGATGATGAACATCCAGAAATTAGCCATTAATTCCAATCTTTTCCAATAAATAAAAAGCAGAATTCCGGAAAGCAGGAAAAGGCATGCTGAAAAGTAAAAAGAACCCCGGATGCCTAAAATGAGACTCAGGGTCTTATCCCCTCTTTTAGAATCCTCCTCATGCTGATAAACCTGAGTAAGCGGGTAAGTTGCACCAATCAGGCAGGAACAAATTATTCCGGCAATTGTAAAATTCAAATTCCATCCGAAAACTGTATCAATCCCTGAAACTGAAGCATAAGTGCTCCAGTAAACAAAGGCTCCCTGAAAAATAAATACGATCAGGAAACTAACAACAGGATATTTCTTTAACCTGATTGAAGGATGGCTGTACATTTTAGAAAATACTCCGTAAATAAGGACCGCAAAAAACAGAATCCATCCCACATAAATTGCTAATATTAAAGCACTTATATCGAGTATAAGGGGAAAATAATATAAACTTTTATCAACTGGAGGCGGCTTTTCAATAAGCGCAATACTACCTTCGTCTTTATCAAAATAACTATTGTAACCGTTACTGGCAGGATAAACCAGCAGATGCCAGATCACAAAAGTTAAAATTGCATCCTGCCAATTGATTTGCGGGACCTGAGAAAGCGCAAAGAGAAACACCGGCAACAAAAAAACTGAAAACAATATGCGTAAATGCAATAATGTAGATACACTCGGGAAGAAACTTCTTAAAAGATTCATTTACTAAATTAACATTTTAATACTGCAATCAATCCTTAAAGCAACAAATGGATTCAATCAGAAATATAGAATCAATTCTGGCTTATATATTGTTATTAAAAACCAAAAACATAAATATTTAGTAATTTACTGACATGAGCAGTTGCATTAGCGCGATTGGTACCGCCAACCCAAAATACCGTATCCCACAGAATGATATCTATCATTTCATGGTCAAGGCATTCAGACTTAATGATACCAATGCTTCCCGCTTAAAACGAATATATGATCATTCAGGAATTGAACATCGCTACTCGGTGATTCCGGATTTCGGAGAAAAGGAAAGTAATAATAATACCTTCTTCGGGAAGACTGCTGACTTTGAGCCTTTTCCCGGAACCCGCGACCGTTTAAGCCTGTATCAGGATACCGCCGCGGATCTCGCATCAGAAGCTGTTAATGATTGTATATTCAATCATGCTGAAATTCTCAGTCCTTCAATCACCCACCTGATAACTGTTAGTTGCACTGGCATGTACGCTCCCGGCATTGATATCGAACTTGTCGAAAAATTAGGTTTAAACCCAAATATTGAGAGAACCTGTATTAATTTCATGGGCTGTTACGGCAGCTTAAATGCTCTTAAAGTTGCAGATTATATCTGCCGTGCTGATCATAAAGCAAAAGTTCTGATTGTTTCTGTTGAACTCTGTACATTACACTTTCAAAAGGAAAATACTCTGGATAACTGGGTTGCCAATTCACTATTTTCGGATGGAGCCGCAGCGGTTATTGTAGAAAACAGCACTGATACCGGGGCCAGGAAAAAACATCTCCTGCTTGATACATTTTATTCTGAATTTTTGAATGAGGCCAAAAACGAAATGGGCTGGTATGTTGGGGACGCAGGTTTTGAAATGAAATTAACCTCAAAAGTATCCCGGATGATTCTCAAACATATTCAATCCATTTCCAATAAACTACTGGGGAAAGCAGGTCTGCAATTCAAAGATATTGCCCGCTTTGCAGTACATCCCGGAGGAAGAAAAATTCTTGAGGCCGCTGAAAGTGCACTTGGATTTTCATCCATTGCAAATCGCTTTTCCTATGAAACATTAAAGGATTATGGAAATATGTCGTCTGCCACAATATTATTTGTTCTCAAAAAGCTGATGGACGATCCGGAAGGAATTGATGGTGAAAACATTCTTGGCTTTGCTTTCGGGCCTGGCTTAACAGTTGAATCTATGATCTTAAAAAGGAGCGGAAATGCCAGACTTTAAACAACGAAGTTCAGAAGAGGAAATGATGGACGACTTCTCATTGGGACATGAGATTATCGATCCGATCATGGATGAGCTTGAAGTGGTAAACAAGCTCCTGGGTGGCTATAATGTATTTTTCGATGCTTTCCAAAAAATAGGCTTAAAGGATGGGATGATCATTAGTGACTGGGGTTGCGGTGGCGGAGACTCATTAAGGGTTATTGCAAAATGGGCACGTAAGCGAAATCTGAAAATCCGTTTGATTGGAGTTGATGCTACAGAATCGGCAATCGAATATGCAAGGGCAAAATCCGGAGATTTTCCGGAGATCTCTTATATTCTTGCAGATGTAATGAGCGAACAACTCATCAGCAATCAATTTGATATCGTAATTTCAAGCCTGTTTACACATCACTTTGCTGACGATAACTGGATCAGACTGATTAAAAAAATGGCCGATTGTGCTGCTGAATATGTGGTAATCAATGATCTGCACCGGCATTGGTTTGCCTATCATTCCATCGGCGTTTTAACCTCAGTTTTTTCAAAATCTGAGATGGTAAAGCATGATTCCAAACTTTCTGTACTCCGCAGCTTCAAACGGGAGGAGCTTGAAAATCTATTGAAAAAAGCTGGGTTTAAAACTTTTTCCATCAAATGGATGTGGGCATTCAGGTGGCAGGTATGCATCAAAAAAGAAAAATTAAGATTAGGAAGGATCTGATTTGAAAACAGAGCATGACTGATATACTGATAATTGGAGGCGGCCTCGCAGGATTGACCAGTGCTATTCTTCTTCAACAGAATGGATATCAGGTATGTGTATTCGAGAAGAAAAAATATCCATTCCACAGAGTTTGCGGTGAATATATTTCCAATGAGGTCTTCCCATTTCTGGAATCATTAAATATCGGTATCTCAGAATCCGCTTACTCCCGGATAAACCGTTTGGCAATTACATCTGTTTCAGGTAAAATTTTGAATGCTGATCTGCCTATGGGCGGATTTGGCTTAAGTCGTTATAAGCTTGACCATTTGATGTATGAACAAGCGAAAAGACTTGGTGTAGAATTCGTTTTCGAAAAGGTAGATAATATAACTTTTAACGAAGGTAAATTCCAGATCACTAC
>CAYJAM010000066.1:0-9756 GCA_964367725.1 uncultured Sphingobacterium sp.
TAAAATGCAGGTTGCTGCAGGTGCGGTTGGTGTATGTGCTGCCAAGCTGGGGGAATCTGAAGTGATGCTGCTTAATGGAATTCAAAATGTTTTGATGACCGGAGTAAACATCTCAGTATCGAAGATCAATCATGCAATGGCTTTGAGAAAGAAGTATAAAGGCTTCATTCAGGCTGTAGATAATATGCAGAATGCCAGGGATCTCCAGGATGCTGCCAAGGCGGCGGGTATCATAGCAGATGTTGTTGTGGATCTGGATGTGATCAACAGATCAGGTATTGCAAATGGACAACCGGCATTAGCACTAGCCCAATTTGTAGATAAAGCACCAAATTTGAAGTTCCATGGTGTACTGGCATATGATGGAGCTGTTCAGCACGTTGAAGGTTTTAAGGCTCGTAAAGCACAGGCATTTAAAACTTTTGAACCTGTTGTCGGAAGCTATGAACTGATGAAAAAATCCGGATTAAATATGGAGATTTTCAGTGGGGGTGGTACCGGTACTTATGATATGATGTATGAAATTCCTGGATTTACAGATGTTCAGGTTGGAAGCTATTTGTTTATGGATCATCAGTATATGATTATTGGCGGTGCAAACAATGATAAAATATTGGATGATTTCGCACCTTCTCTAACGGTAATGGCGACTATTATCAATGATTCCAAAGCTGGAAAATATGTAACAGATTCAGGAGCAAAGGCTTTAACACTAAATGTACCACACGCATTAGTTATAGGAGAACCTGATTTTGATTATAATGCAGGTTCAGATGAGTATGGATCAGTTAAAATTATCAATCCAAACAAAACCTATAAAGTAGGGGATAAATTCGAGGTAATCATACCTCACTGTGATCCTGCAGTGAACTTATATGATTTCATGTACGGTATCCGGAATGGTAAAGTTGAAAAGATTCTTCCTATTCTGGCCCGCGGGAAATCGCAATAGAGTTGAGAGTGGAGAATTGAGAGTGGAGAGTTGAGAATCCACATTCAATTCTCCATTTACTAATTAGTTTACACCATTCAATAAATTTCACTCCGAAAATTTAATATCTATATCTACACTCGTACAGTTTAAATTCTGTTAAACTTGAGTATAGTTGCAACCAAATCTTATTGTTTTTCCATAGGAATAGTGGCCATATATAAACTTCTTGTAGAGGATAAGAAGGAATATGTTTTATCCAAACAACTGCTTAGAAGTGGGACAGCTATTGGAGCACTGGTTCGAGAAGGACAGCATGCCCAATCCCGGGCTGATTTTGCAAATAAGATGAACGTTGAATTATATTATGCCAATGAAACAGCTTATTGGATCAGCCTGTTGAATTATACCGGATATTTGTCTGTGGAGATATTTTCAACTTTAAGCAATGATTGCGATGAATTATTAAGACTATTAGTCAAAATTGTGAAGACGACTAAAGGAATCTAATAGTTGTTTAAAGGGAGAAAGGATAATTTGAATCCTTAAATAGCAAAAAGCCCGTTAAGTTTAATCTTAACGGGCTTTTTAACTCTCCACTCTCAATTCTCCACTCTCAATTAATCACAGTTTCTTAATCTCAATATTCCGGTACCACACTTCATCACCGTGATCCTGGATTGCGATTTTTCCGGATTTGTAGATGCTGAAACCTGGCATGGTATTGAATTTACTTCCGGCTACCATTTTTTTCCAGTCATCATCCCACATCGTTGTAGACACAATGTTTTTGCCATTCATGAAAAAGTCGAGTTTACCATTGTTGGCAATGATCTCTACTTTATTCCACTGCCCAACAGGATTTACAGGTTCAGAACTACTGGCTATAAGATCATATAGATCTCCTGCACGGTGTTTATGGATTTTGCCGTCTGCATGGCCATCGTTGTCAAGAACCTGCATCTCCGGACCTGTATTATAGGATGATTTGTATTTTGACAAATCCTCGTTTACATAAAAGATAATTCCGCTGTTTCCGTTTTTGGATATTTTCCATTCCATTTTGAGATGGAAATTATCGAATGAATCATTGGTGGTTAAATCACCTCCCTGTCCCGCTTGTCTGTTTTTAGCATCGAGGTAAATTGCACCATCTACAACCTTCCAGTCGGTTCCGGCTGTGGATTTCCCATAGCTATGCCATCCGGAAGTTGTTTTACCGTCAAATAATTTCTGCCATCCTTTGCTATTCATACTGTTTTTGCTTGAGCCACAGCCGGAAAGTAGGACTGCGCTTAGAATAATGAGGCTAATTTTTTTCATATTATTTAGTTTTTAAGGAAAGAATGTATTTAACCATTTCCTTTGCATCATCTGTACTTAGGGCAGGGTGTGGTGCCATTGGTATTTCACCCCATGAACCTGACCCCCCATTAATGATCTTTCCGGCAAGCATTTCAATGTTTGCTTCGGTAGCTTCGTATTTATTGGCAACATCAACATAAGATGGCCCAACGATCTTAGCATCAACTTTATGACAGGTCAGACAATCAGAACCACTGATCAGTTGTTCTCCTTTTGCAGAGCCTGCAGTTGCAGGAGCAGTACTTGTGTCAACAGCTGCTTGTTCAACCGCTACTGTTGTATCTTCAGTACTTTCTGTTTTTTCAGCAGAATTACATGCAAAAATTATGCTGCAAACTCCTAAAACGATTAGTATTTTTTTCATGATTTATTGATAAACTATTGCTTGAAATTAGTGATTAATAATTAAATACCCAGAATTTTTCGGTTAAACTCCTCATTGCTTCCGGTGCCTGCAAAATCGTCAAATGCCCTTTCAGTTACTCTGATAATATGATCTTTTATGAATGCTGCTCCTTCGCGTGCCCCATCTTCCGGATGCTTGATACAGCATTCCCATTCCATTACAGCCCAGCCTTTAAAATCGTACTGGGTAAGTTTGCTAAAGATCCTTTTGAAATCAACCTGGCCATCACCCGGAGAGCGGTATCGCCCAGCCCTGTCGGCCCAGTTCTGGTACCCACCAAAGGTCCCCTGCTTGCCTGTTGAATTGAATTCCGCGTCCTTCACATGGAATGCTTTGATGCGCTCATGATAATGGTCAATATATTGAACATAATCGAGGCATTGCAATACGAAGTGGGAGGGATCATAAAGTAAACATGCTCTTGAATGATTGTTTACTTTCTCAAGGAACATTTCATAAGTTACTCCATCGAAAAGGTCTTCACCAGGGTGGATTTCATAACAAACATCCACACCATGCTGGTCAAAATGATCCAGGATCGGAAGCCAGCGTCTTGCCAGTTCTTTAAATCCTGCATCAACCAGTCCGGCTGGCCTTTGTGGCCATGGGTGCCAGGTATGCCATAATAATGATCCGCTGAATGTTGCGTGGGCTGTAATGCCCATATGCTTTGAAGCAATTGCCGCATATTTTAATTGTTGTACGGCCCATTCTGTGCGGGCTTTCGGATTATTATGCACACTTGCAGGAGCGAAGCCATCGAAAAGCAGATCATATGCCGGGTTCACGGCAACAAGCTGCCCCTGGAGGTGGGTTGATAGTTCAGTGATCTCCATTCCACAGGAATTTACGATTCCTTTGATCTCATCGGCATAGGTTTTACTTTCTGCAGCCTTTTGAAGATCTATACATCGTGGATCCCAGGTTGGGATTTGCACGCCTTCGAATCCAAGACTTTTTGCCCATTTACATATTGATTCCAGGCTGTTGAATGGTGCGGTATCACCTAAAAACTGTGCAAGAAATATTGCGGGTCCTTTTATTGTAGTCATAATCTATTTTTAAACTTCAAAATTTGTCCATTTATCATTACTTAAACTGCTTTTAACAACGTTATTGATAAAAGCCATTCCTCTGATACCTTCATCAACTGAAGGGTAGTCGTATGCTTCGGGAGCTGCTTTAATACCTTCATTTTCTGCAGAAATGCATAATGCAAAATTCCTGTAAAGATTTGCAAATGCTTCAAGATATCCTTCGGGATGTCCTCCGGGCGTGCGACTGTTAAATGCAGCATAGCTTGAAAGCTGATGCCCTCCCGCCCTTAATATTTGAACAGGAGCATCCAGCCATTTTAGAATTAAGGTATTAGGTTCCTGTTGTGCCCATTCAAGTCCGCCTTTTTCACCGTATACCCTGATTCGAAGTGCATTTTCTTCTCCTGCCGCGATTTGAGAGGCAACCAAAACACCATTGGAACCATTATCAAATTTGAGAAGCACATTTCCATCATCGTCCAAAGCCCTTCCATCCACTACAATGCTAAGGTCAGCACATAATTTGGTAATCTTTAATCCGCTGATATATTCAGCCAGATGGGCTGCATGGGTTCCAATATCACCCATACATCCACTTTTCCCAGATCTTGCAGGGTCAGTACGCCATGCAGCCTGTGGGTTGCCATCCTTTTCGGATAATCTGCTTAACCATCCCTGAGGGTATTCTACAATAATTTTTCTGATTTTACCCAATTCACCTGCTTTAACCATTTCCCTGGCTTGTTTAACCATGGGATAACCAGCATAGGTATGGGTCAGCAATAAACTGAGTCCCGTTTCTTCGGTTTTTTTCTTCAGCAGTTTAGCTTCTTCAAGCGTAAAGGTGATGGGTTTATCAATCACCACATGAAAGCCATGTTCCAGTGCCATCATAGCCGGGGCGAAGTGTGCATGGTTTGGGGTTACAATACTAACAAAATCCATCCGCTGTCCGGCAGGGAGACGACTCTCCTGAAGAATCATTTCTTCATAATTCGGATAAATCCGGTCTTCCGGAAGGAATAGGGTTCTGCCGCTTTCCAGGGCTTTTTCCGGACTGGAACTGAGGGCTCCGCATACTAGCTCAATAAGGCCATCCATATTGGCTGCGATGCGGTGAATGGCTCCGATAAAGGCATCTTTACCGCCGCCAATCATTCCCATTCTTAATTTTCTTTTCATCATTTAAGGCTAAAAATTATTCGTTTCAAATCGGTAATAAATATAAAATATTGTTCTTTTCTGCAGGAAATATCCTGAATTAAATTCAGGATTATTTTTTCACTGAAAATTTATAAACAGTATTTGTTTTATAAACTTCTCCGGGATTCAGAACAGTAGTTGGAAATGATGGTTGATTTGGGGAATCGGGGAAATGTTGAGTTTCGAGGCAGAAAGCTGTTCTGAAATCATCTTTACTTCCCCCTTTGAAAGTATTTTTGCCCTTCATGAAATTACCACTGTAAAATTGGATACCGGGTTCCCGGGTAAATATTTCCATCATAATCCCTGATTTATCACCCATTACAATTGCCGCTGCATTGAGTATGCCATTCTGACCAGTATTTAAAACAAAATTATGATCATAACCTTTTCCATACTTTAGCTGGATATGATCATCATCAATTCTCTCGCCTATTCTCCTTGCTTGTCTGAAATCAAAAGGACTGCCAGCAACAGAATCCAATTTCCCCAATGGAATAAGGGTTGAATCTACCGGAGTGTATTGCTCTGCATTTATCTTTAGGGTATGGTTTAAAATACTACCACTTCCTTCCCCATTTAAATTGAAAAATGCATGATTGGTAAGATTTATAACTGTTTTCTTATCAGTAGATGCTTCATAGTTAATCATAAGCTCATTATCGTCAGAGAGGGTATAGATAACTTTCACCTGCAGATTACCGGGAAATCCTTCTTCCATATCCTTTGATAAGTAGCTAAACTCCAAAGTTTGACCATTCAGTTGCCTGACATCCCATACAACATCCTGAAAACCTTTTTTTCCACCGTGCAGGGCATTCGGACTGTTATTGATAAAAATAGAATACTCTACACCATCTAAAATAAATTTCCCTTTCGCAATGCGATTGCCGTAACGTCCAATTGTGGCCCCAAAATAAGGCTCAGTAGATTGCTTATAAACTTCAACTCCATTAAATCCCGTTATCACATCTGTTAATTTACCTGATTGGTCGGGGATGCTTAAGCTCAGGATTCTTGCACCATAATTTGTAAAAGCTGCCTCCACATTATTCTTATTCCTTAAAATGAACAGATCTGTGTTTTTACCATCAATGATTCTTTGAAATGCTGCTTTTGATTCCAGATTATAAATAGAAGAACTATCAGAACTTATTTCGGAATCTTTTTCTTTTGCCGAATTACATGCAGACAAAGTGAGCAGGCAATAACAAAGAGTAATGAGTTTTGGATGCAATTTCATATCCTGATGATTAATAATTTATTCCGGCTTGAAAGTAAGAGTTTTTAGTAGTGGCCTTGGCTTTAAATTTTTAGGATCAGAAACAAATAGCACATAAAAGCTGTTTATTTTCATGTCTGCCGGAAGATTAAGCTGAACAAGGATATTGTTTCCCTGATCCGGAGTCTCAGCATCTTTAAAATTGGCTTTTCCGAGAATTGCTCCGGTTTCTGAATTCGCACGGATCTCTATGTCATAAATACCACCGCCTCCTTTTGAAAGATTAGCAAATTCCAAATGCCTGATACCTGAAAGATCCATATTGCTAAGTTTGAACCATCCATTATTTTGTGGATAAATCAGAAAACCGGTATTGGTTGAGTCTTTCAAACCAATTCTGGTTCTTTCAGTAATTTCTCTGGCGTTAATAATATTGCTTCTAAGATAAACTGTAGCTGAACCTGTCAGGGGTTTTAGTCCGGCCTGTCCCTGATCAGTATAAGAAGCGTAAATACTAAAAATATTGTTTTCAGATTCCTGTATAGGATTAATACTGCCCTGAATTGGTAATGTTGCCTTATTTACGGCTTTATCTTCAAGTGATAAAACCCATTGTACTATTTTTTTTGCGTCATCATTGCTCATGGCTGAATGAGCAGGCATGGCTACTTCCCCCCATGTTCCGCCACCTCCTTTAATGATCTTAGTGGCCAGATAGCTAACTGCATTGGGATCATTCTGGTATTTTGCCGATACCTGTGAATAAGAAGGTCCAATTGATTTGGTATTTACCTGATGACAGGACTGGCAATCCGATTTCAACATCAAAGCCTGTCCGGCTTGTGCTTCTGTAAATACCTGGTGCCCCATTGCAGCTCCCGCAAGGTCTGTACCTTTAGTATAATTATTGGCTACATAAATCATGTTTTTATTGACCGTAGATCCCTCGTCAATTACAGATACGTCGTACTGGACTGGTTTCCCGGCAAAATAAAAGCTTTGATTTCCTTTTAACTGAATACTGACTTTTGGTTGTGCATTTCCTGCAGAAATGGTTACCGGACTGCTATTGGTGCTGGCAAAATTTTTGTCGATTGCCAGAACGCTGATAGCATATTCTCCTGCTTTGGTATAGGTATGTTCAATGCTTGGAAGTACTGTTGATTTTTTGATCCCATTGCCAAGCTCCCATACATAATTCATTTTATCCTTATCAGGATCACTGGCCTCAACTTTGGCTTGCAATTTAAATGGAAGTACACCGCTTGTTTTGCTGATGATTAACTCTTTAATCTTTGGTGGACGGTTACCCGCAACGAAATCAATTCTGGTGATACCTGCATCAGGATTTTTTGAGAACCAGCCTTTACCATATTCAAGAATATAGATGCGACCATCCGGCCCCAATTCCATATCGATCGGAGAGGAGAAGTTGGTCATTGGCATAAAGGCCTCCATATTATCGTAATCTCCGTTAGGCTTCATGGTAACCGCCTTTATCCAGCCTCTGATCCAATCGTAAATAAATAGTTTATTGTTATAATAATCAGGATAACGTGTTTCCTTTGGATACAAATCAGTATGATAAACCGGTCCGGCCATGGCATTTCTGCCTCCGGTTCCAACCTGTGGAAATTCCTTTGAAGCCGCATAGGGATACCAGATAAATGCAGGTGAAACAGGAGGAAGATATTCAAGCCCAGTATTGTTTGGTGAATTATTATAAGGCTTGGCCGGATCAAAAGCTTCACCAGCTGTTCCGGTGGTATAATCGTATGACCTGTAAGGATAATTATTCCCGACGAAAAATGGCCATCCGAAAAAGCCAGCTTTTCTTGCCTGATTCAATTCATCATAACCTCTTGAACCTCTTTCTGGACTATCGGCATTCGCATCCGGGCCTACTTCTCCCCAGTAAAGGAATCCCGTTTTCTTATCGATGGAGATACGGTAAGGGTTTCTGTTCCCCATCACATAGATCTCTGGTCTTGTGCCTGGGGTATTTGGAGGGAATAAATTTCCCTCCGGAATACTATAACTGCCATCCTCATTAACCTTTATCCTCATGATCTTTCCGCGAAGGTCATTGGTATTGCCTGAAGATCTTCTGGCATCATATTGTTCAAGCCCCGGGCGGTTGTCCATTGGACCATAGCCTTTATTTACGAAGGCCTGCTTAGGAACATCAAATGGAGTAGCATTATCGCCTGCTGAAACATACAATAATCCATCAGGGCCAAATGCAACTGAACCGCCGGTATGACAACAGATTTCTCTTTGGGAATAAAATTCCAGGATTATTTTTTCAGATGAATTATCCAGTTTATCATTAACAAATTTGAACCTTGATAAGCGGTTTACCGAGGTATCTATCGGACTGTAGAATATATAAACATAATTATTCTCTTTAAATCCCGGATCTGTTGCAATTCCAAGTACGCCGTCTTCTGCGTTCGCACCCCCAGAAGCGGTCTTGTAATAGGCATTCAAAAAGCCAACTTGCGAGATGCTTTTGCTTTTCTCCTTGTAAAGCATGATCTCTCCTCTTCTTTGTACCAACAGGATATCGAGATTTGGAAGAATTGCCATTTCAGTAGGTTCATTCAAGGTTCCTATGGTCAGAACTGTTTTTACGAAACGGTTTTCTTCAGGTACCGGCGGTGTTTTGGCTTTGCCATAATTTAAAGGAATATTATTTCCGATCGCGTATTTTATGCCTCCTAGAAGATGTTTCAGGAAAAGCTGATCTGAGTAAGCTTCATTGGTATGTCCCATACCGGTGTAAAAGGCTCTTCCCCCATCAAATTCATGATACCATGCAATAGGATGATTATCTCCGTTCTCGCCTCCGGTATAACTCTTTTCATCCAGGGAGATCAAAACCTTCACATCAGGATTTAAATTTTTGTAATTATACCATTCATCCTTATGAACCCATTTTTCATCAAGGTGTTTTGTGGACAGGTGCGTGCGGTCCTTCACAATCATCGTAGCATCCTGAATCTTTGGATGGCTTTTGAAATATCCACCCGCCAATTTTCCATACCATTCCCAATCGTATTCAGTATCAGCTGCTGCATGGATTCCTACATAACTACCCCCGGCCTGAATAAATCTTTCAAAACTTATTTGCTGCGGACTGTTCAAAATATTCCCGGTTGTGCTCAGGAAAATTACGGCTGAATAATTTTTCAGAGAATCATCATTGAAATAATTCTCGTTTTCGGTAGTATCAACGGTAAATCCGTTATCCTTGCCCAATTTGATCAGAGCGGTCTTGCCTGCTGAAATCGACTCATGTCTGTATGCTGCAGTTTTACTAAAGACAAGTACTCTGGGTTTGACTGCTTGTTCCCATTTGGTGAAAGCAAACAGGGCAAGTATCAGCAGACAGAATGGCAACAGTTTGTAAATTCTTTTCATGTTTATTTTTATGTTCTGAGGATGTTATCAGCCTGTTAAAAGTTTCAGGATGGTATTTAATTGAGTATGATTAATAAAAATAAAAATATACATTTATTTTAAACAAACTAATGAAATATCCCCCTGATATAATATGATAAGGGTATATGTTCGCTGGTTTATTTAACAT
>CAYJAM010000067.1:0-9751 GCA_964367725.1 uncultured Sphingobacterium sp.
TGAAACAGATCTCTCCTCGCGCAAAATCATCTTAAAATAACAATCATTTTCGCTCATCGAGATGACGGGTATTGGCTGATAGTTGTTGGATTGTACATTTAGAGTCATTTCCAATTCCCTATTCCCTATTTCCTATTCTCCACTCTCCACTCTCCACTCTCAATTAATCAGAACAATTTCCTTAATTTGCCATATGATCGTTTACAATCCAAAGGACTGGTTCTATGCAACCTTTTATCTTCATAAATCAGATACCGCACGCAAGCTTTTTCCGCTTATACTTGTTCTTGCTGTGTATTCAGCAGGTATTGCATATCTAGAGCTTGAATACATCAATCTCTCGGATGTTACCTGGGTAAAAAACATCACCATTGTCCATAACCTCTTAGGATTTGTGATGTCCATCCTGCTGGTATTCAGAACGAATACGGCATATGACCGTTGGTGGGAAGCCCGTAAACAATGGGGAACCTTAACGAATGTAAGCCGGATGCTGGCGATAAAAATGAACGCATTTCTTAAACCGGATGATCGTGTAAACCGGAGTTTTTATAAAAAAGCGATCCCCTTATTTGCCGATACACTATTCGATCATCTTCGCTCCAACAAAACCCGGTTCATGCTGGATGAGGTTGAGCACCCGGAATTTGAATCACTCGATGAGCAAAAACATGGTCCTAATCAGGTAGCCTCGATGATCTTTAATCGCAGCAATAATCTACATGTAGAGCGACTTATCAATGCCGAACAACTGATTGTAATCAGTACTGAACTGAATGCCCTGACCGATGTTTGCGGGGCATGTGAACGTATCAAAAACACACCTATACCGATGTCATACAGTTCATTTATAAAGAAATTCATATTTATCTATGTGCTCACACTTCCGGTTGGTTTTGTATTTTCAATGGGCTATTTTGTTATTGCTGCAGTTCCTTTTATCTTTTATGTTATGGCTTCACTCGAACTGATCGCCGAGTCTATTGAAGATCCATTTGGAACTGATCCTGATGATCTCCCTATCGATAAAATAGGGGAAAATATCAGAAAACATGTTGCAGAAATAATACATTAAATAGCGGAATTAATTGATTTTATGTAATTAAATATCAGCAGCTTTCTGCGCTTTTTTACTAATTTTAATGCCGATCCCGGAGGGATTTCACCGTTTTACTATTTGTTGTTTTGAGATATTTATTTCTGTTACTTCTTTGTATCCTTTCCGGCTCCCGACTTTATTCTCAAAAAATAAACAGCGCCTACAAACTTCATATTAATGAAACAAAACTTCCCATCGTAATCGATGGATTTGTTGATGAGGAAGCCTGGAATGTAAGAGATTCTGCCGCAAATTTTTTTATGGTTAGTCCAATGGATACCAGTTATGCAAAAGTCAGGACTACTGTCCGTATGACTTACGACCAGCATAATCTTTATATTTCGGCTATTTGCTACGAACCTAAGCCGAATACAAATTATGCCGTTGAATCATTGAGGCGGGATTTTGCCTATACTAAAAATGATAATTTTCTGCTTATTGTCGATCCCTTCGACGACCAGACCAATGGATTTACCTTTGGTGTGAACGCCGCAGGTGCACAATGGGATGGACTTATCTTCAACAGCAATGGCTACGACCTGAGCTGGGACAATAAATGGTACTCTGAGGTAAAGCATTATGCCGATCGCTGGGTTTTTGAGGCCGCAATACCCTTTAAATCAATTCGTTATAAAAAGGGCATTCAAACCTGGGGAATTAATTTCGCCAGACTGGATATCAAGGCTCCCGAAAAATCTTCCTGGGCTAAAATTCCAAGACAATTTAATGTGGCCTCACTGGCTTATACCGGAAATCTGATATGGGATAATCCCCCTCCTGAAGCCGGAACAAATATCTCAGTAATTCCTTATGTATTAGGAGGATTCACCAAGGATTATGAGAACAATACCAGTACTAAATTTAAAAGAGATATTGGTGCAGATGCAAAAATCGGGATCACTTCATCTTTAAATCTGGATCTTACGGTAAACCCTGATTTTTCACAGATTGAAGTGGATAAACAGGTCACTAATCTGGATCGTTTCGAACTCTTCTTCCCTGAACGCCGGCAATTCTTTCTTGAAAATGCAGATCTCTTTGCAAATTTCGGCTATTCTACAATCAGGCCATTCTTTTCGCGAAGAATCGGACTGGGTGTTCCAATTGAATTTGGGGCACGCCTGAGCGGAAGTCTGAATAAGAAATGGCGAATCGGAGCAATGGATATGCAGACCAAGAGCATGGATGATACGGGCCTTCCAGCTCAGAATTTCGCGGTTCTTGCCCTGCAGCGAAGGGTATTTTCGCGCTCCAATATCCGCTTTATGTTCGTAAACAAGCAATCACTTAATTATGACCCGGCGATGCATCCCGGGAAACCGGTCTTTAATGCCTTTAACCGGAATATCGGACTGGAATACAATCTGGCTTCAACCAATAACCTCTGGACAGGAAAATCGATGTTTGTAAAGTCGTTTGGGCCTGTTAAAAACAGTGATGATCTGGTACATGCCGCCAATCTGCAATACAGCAGTAAAAAATGGCTGCTGAGCTGGCAACATGAGTATGTGGGCGAAAATTATACGGCTGAAGTTGGCTATGTGCCCCGTATCAATTACATCAAACTTAATCCAAAACTCAGTTATCAATTCTTTCCTAAAGGCGGCAAGATATTGAGCCATGGTCCAATTTTAAGCTCAACGATCTTTTTCAATAAGTCATTTAATCAGACCGATAATGAAAGCTCATTCAATTATAAATTCACTCACCGGAACCAGAGCACATTTGAGGTATGGACTTCCGATAATTTCATCCGTCTGCTCAGACCTTTTGACCCTGTAAATACCGGAAAAGGTAGTTTGAGCACAGGATCCGAGCATTTATGGAATACCTGGGGGGCAAATTACTTTTCCAAGCCGCAGAAACTATATACCTATTCTTTTTCAGGTCAGTATGGTGGCTATTTTGCTGATGGAACCCGCCTGAATCTGTCGGCAGACCTTGGCTACCGCTTTCAGCCTTATGTCAATATCGCCATGAGCACCAGTTACAATCATATTGTTTTACCTCAACCCTGGGGAACAACCAATTTATGGCTTGTTGGTCCGAGGACTGATGTTACATTTAGTAATAAACTGTTTTTTACCACCTTCATTCAGTACAATAACCAACAGAAAAATTTGAATATCAATACCCGACTTCAATGGCGATATAAACCGGCATCTGATCTGTTCCTTGTATTTACTGACAATTATTACCCTTCCCCATTTGCCATCCGGAATAGAGCTTTGGTGCTGAAATTCACGTATTGGTGGAATTAGCCTTTCTGAAAGCTAAAAGCTGAAAGCTAAAAGTTGAAAGCAAAAAATGGAGTAAATAAAAATAAAAATATTATGCTTGCATAGTAATTGATTTAAAGGATAATGTTTATTTTTACTCATTAACCTATAACCATATGGTTCTACAAATCCTTTTTCTGATTATTGCAGCAGCTGCAATTGCACTTTTCAGCCTTAATGTGCGAAAGATCGTCCGGAATATTAATCTGGGCCGGCCACTTGATCGTTCAGACCGTCCATCTGAGCGTCTCGCTATTATGATGAAGGTAGCATTTGGCCAGTCGAAAATGGCTAAACGCCCTGTAGCTTTTGTGCTTCACCTTTTTGTTTACATCGGCTTTGTAATAATAAATCTGGAGGTACTTGAGATCATCATCGACGGACTCTTTGGAACGCACCGCATTTTTGCAGAACCACTGGGTGGACTCTACAATGTTTTGATCGGCTCTTTTGAAGTGCTGGCAGCATTGGTTTTGATCGGAGTCATCGTTTTCTTTGCGCGAAGGAATATTATTCATTTAAAGCGTTTTAGTGGCACAGAGATGGGCAAATGGCCACGTTCTGATGCCAACATTATTCTGATCGTGGAAGTTTTGTTAATGGGAGCATTCTTAACAATGAATGCAGCTGATTATAAGCTTCAGCAATTAGGTGCTTCACATTATATTAATGCCGGATCCTTCCCTATCAGTAGCTTACTGGTCCCGCTCCTGCCCGATTCAGAAATGGTATTAATTGCTATTGAAAGATCCTGCTGGTGGTTCCATATCATTGGAATTTTTGCCTTCCTTAATTACCTGCCCTATTCTAAGCATTTCCATATCATTCTTGCTTTTCCGAATACTTATTTTTCGAATCTTGAGCCGAAGGGTGAATTCACAAATATGGCATCTGTGAGTAATGAGGTTAAAGCGATGTTGGATCCTTCTTATACACCCGAACCGGTACCAGAAGGTGGGCGTTTCGGTGCCAAAGACATCGCTGACCTGAGCTGGAAAAATTTAATGGATGCTTATACGTGTACCGAATGTGGAAGATGCACTTCAGTATGCCCGGCGAATATCACAGGAAAGCTACTTTCTCCCCGCAAGATCATGATGGATACCCGCGACCGGATGGAGGAAGTAGGAAAAAACATCGATAAACATGGTAAAGATCATCAGGATGGAAAGTCACTTCTGGATAACTATATATCAAGAGAAGAGATTTGGGCCTGTACTACCTGCAATGCCTGTACCGATGCCTGTCCGGTAAATATTGACCCGCTAGCCATTATTGTAGAACTGAGAAGATTTGCCGTAATGGAAGAATCACAGGCCCCGGCGAGTATTAATGCGATGTTTGGAAACGTAGAGAATAATGGTGCCCCATGGAAATATGCGGCGGTAGATAGGATGAATTGGGCGGAGGAGAATTAGGAAATGGAAATAGGAAATGGGAAATAGGAAATTAATAACCGTTTACAGACAACTGGTAACTGGTAACAGATAACTGAAAAATATGGACAAACTAACAGTTCCAACAATGGCCGAATTGGCTGCAAAGGGTGAAAGTCCGGAGATTTTATTCTGGGTTGGATGTGCAGGCAGCTTTGATGAACGGGCACAGAAAATCACCCGTGATATATGCAAGATCTTGCAGCATGTAGGAATTAAATTTGCGGTTCTGGGTACGGAAGAAAGCTGTACCGGAGATCCAGCTAAACGTGCTGGAAATGAATTTCTTTTCCAGATGCAGGCAATGAGCAATATCCAGGTCCTGGATGGATACAGCATCAAAAAGATAGTAACCGGATGTCCGCATTGTTTTAACACCCTGAGAAATGAGTATCCCGGATTGGGTGGTAATTATGAGGTGATCCACCATTCGCAACTCATTCAGCAACTGATCGATGAAGGCAAATTGAAAGCCGAAGGCGGAGAGTCATTCAAAGGAAAAAAAATCACTTTTCACGATCCTTGTTATCTGGGTCGTGCCAATGATGTATATGAGGCTCCACGAAAGGCTCTTGAAATTCTGGATGCCGATCTTGTAGAAATGAAACGATGTAAATCAAACGGGCTCTGCTGCGGTGCAGGCGGTGCTCAGATGTTTAAAGAGCCAGAAAAAGGGAAAAAAGATATCAATATAGAACGAATGGACGAGGCATTGTCACTAAGCCCTAATATTGTAGCATCCTCCTGCCCTTTTTGCATGACCATGCTGAGTGATGGGGTAAAGAACTATAATAAAGAGCAGGAAGTTAAGGTACTGGATATTGCTGAAATTACTGCAAGAGCAAACGGACTTTAAACTTCGGATATAAAAAAAGGTACTTTCAATCACGAAAGTACCTTCGAATTAATAAAAGTTAACCAATCCAATCCTTAATAATTGTTAATTAAGGTATTAATCTAATTGCAGTTTAAAGCAAACGAATTTACAGTTCAAGTACTGCAATAGAAATACCCAATAAGGGGTATATTCAAAAAATAAATAAGAATTTCCCTCACTTATTCCGGTCCAGGAGCCGCTTCATTTCGAGCAGGTCATTGTGGAGAGCTGCAAGATCTTCAGCCTCAACACTACTCAATGGAAGACGAAAATGGGTAGCCATCGAATCGACATTCCCACTACGGTCGTTAAATGTTTGTACGATTACATCATCTTCCTGTGTTTGAATTGACAGATCTCCGGAAGTGGTATTCCCGAGGTAATCAATAACTTTTATTCTCATCAGGTTTAAAGAATAATATTCCTGTTTACCATTAATATAGGTTCGGCGGTATCTCAGGAAACCTTCATCGTTCAAAAGCAATTCGAATTGCCTTATCTTTAAAGATTCTGACCCGGCATTATGGAGAGTGTTTAATTTTACCTGAGTACGTACTGCGATTAGATGCAGTTCTTCGTCAGTTCCTGCTGTGGCACTGCCAAAAAATATGAAATATCCTGCAAGAATAAGGGAAAGATAAACCCTCTTTAAACTTATTTTAAACCAAGTAGACATGAACAAGAGACCAAATTCATGTTTAAATTAAAAAGAAATGCCGGATATTCATAAAATCCGGCATTTCTCAGAACAAAAATCAATCAGAAGCGGATTCCAAGGCATAAACCGGCTCTCAAACCGGCCCATGGGCCTTTGATATCCAATCTTGCACCATTTGCATCAACAGTTGTTGTTGTTTCAGCAAATGGAATATCAATATCCTGAAGCTCGTTTCTTAACTCCTGTTGTTCCTGAGCATTGAGTGTTTTTTTACCATCCAGCAATCCATTAGAAGAACCATATTGTGGACCAAGCATCCACCAGTCGAGATAAACTTTTCCTCCTAGCTTCCACTGCGCACCGAGTAACAGACCACCGGTAAAAGTATTCAATTTCCCACTGAGAGGCATGGTTTGAGTCACTCCATTGACATCAAACTCAAATGGCATTTCTGCCGTAAAACTACTGATGCGGGCAAATGGAGCAAGATAAAAACCTCGCATAGCCTGTTTTCCCATGTAGAATCGGATCTCAGGTGTGAATGCCAAATTCCCGGTTTTAAAATTATCCAGTTGTCTGTCAGTATCCGGATCATCTATTGCATTGGAAATTGCATTACGCATAGGAAGGCCTCCCTTCGGCATGATACGGACACCCAATCCTGCAGTTACTTTCCGGCCGATTTTATGCTCATAGGCCAGAGAAAAATTCCGTAATGGTAATGAAAGCAGATTCACTTTCAGAAGACTGTTTCCGGAATCTGTACTTACATTTCTGCTTTCTACTGAATCTTTATCCTGTGCAAAGGCGGAGGAAGTGCCAATCAGGAGTCCGAGCAAAAAAAATAGTTTTTTCATAATTTACTTTTTTGTGAGCGTTTTAGTTTTAAGTGTATAAAAATAAGGACATAAATTGAATTTGAAAACGATTTGAAATCAGTTCCCGAAAATATCTAATCAGCATTTGAGAGTAAATACCTGCAATTAGGTATTTTGATCATGATTTTGTAAACCTGCCAGAAAAAGATCAGTAGTATACCATGAATTAGTAATTTTGCAGTATGAATATTTCGGAAAATTCCAGGGTTTGGGTATATCAGTCAGACCGTCCCTTCACAATTGAGGAAGAGCAGGCAATACAGAAGATATTGAACGATTTTACAGCAGAATGGCAGGCACATGGGCATGCGCTGGCTGCCCTGGCTGAGATCTATTATCATCAGTTTATCGTTCTTTCTGTTGATGAGCAAATTGCAGGTGCTACAGGATGCAGCATTGACAAATCGGTTCATTTGATGAAAGAACTAGAATCTAAATTCAATATCAGTCTGTTCGACCGTTTCAGAATGGCGTACAGACTGGGTGAAGATATCATTAATTGCAGCAGGGAAGAGTTTGAGGAGCGGATCAAAAAAGGAATTGTTGATGGTCAGACTTTGGTTTTTAATAACCTGATCAGTCGCCGGAAGGAGCTGGAAACCTCATGGAATATTCCATTGGCGGAGAGCTGGCATGCAAAGGTGTTTTCTTTTTAATTGAGTATTGAGTAATGAGTATTGAGATAAGTAATTCGAGTTCCAACCCTAATCCTGGTAAACTTATCTCATCAAAAAGGCAATTTCTTCAAAGCCCGCATATTCCTCAAAATTAATCCCTGCTTATAATAAACAAACCGGGTTGGTCTGGCCGGGCTCCAGCGCAAGGGGTTGGGTAATACCGCGACCAGCAGCGCTGCCTGCGACTTGCTCATGCTGTTTGCTGATTTCCCCCAGTAATTCTGAACAGCAGCTTCAGCACCATAAATACCATCACCCATTTCGATCACATTCAGATAGACTTCCAGAATGCGCTCTTTGCCCCATAACAATTCAATCAGAACTGTAAAATATGCTTCAAAGGCTTTACGGATGTAAGATCTTCCGGGCCAGAGGAAAACATTTTTCGCTGTCTGCTGGCTGATTGTACTTCCTCCCCTGACTCTTTTACCCTTTTTATTCTTTTCAAATGCAGTCTCCATGGCTTTGAAATCAAAGCCCTTGTGATTCAGGAAATTAACATCCTCACCGGCAATGGCTGCTCTTTTTAAATTAGTTGAGATATCCTCAATACGTATCCATGATTTATCAATTTTCAGGTCTTTGCCATCGATTTTGCGCTCAACAGCACGCTGCAGCATAAGAAAGGTAATGGGTGGGTTGATGAACCGGTAGATAAGTACCCAAACTAATGAAACGGCAAGGAACCAAAAAATCGCTTTTTTAATAAGTCCGATGATTATTTTGAAAGTGTTCAATTTTTAAAATTCAGGAGATTATATTTCTAAATTATCTTTAAAAAAAAATTGCCTTCTGAAAACTCAGAAGGCAATAAAAATATAATTTTTTCCTGATTTTTTTCCCTGTTTAAAACGGGGAAAGGAAATTACTCTGCAATAACTTCAAAAGGAACTTTAACCTTTACTTCTTTGTGCAGGTTAAGATTTGCAGTATACTCACCTACAAATTTAGGCTCAGTATCGAAAGTGATGCGACGACGGTCAACATCAAAGCCTTCTTTTTTCAAAGCATCTGCAATCTGGATCGTGTTAACAGATCCGAAGATCTTACCACTTTCTCCAGCTTTTGCACCAATAGAAAGTTTAACACCTTCTAGTCTGGCAGCAATTGCATCTGCATCCTTTTTAATTTTATCCTGCTTAAAAGCAGCTTGCTTCAGGTTTTCAGCTAATACTTTTTTTGCTGATTCAGTCGCCAGAGTGGCATAACCCTTTGGAATAAGGTAGTTACGTCCAAAACCCGGCTTTACATTCACAACATCATCTTTCTCTCCGAGATTCTTGATGTCTTGTTTTAAAATTAGTTCCATTTCGCTTATCTCCCTCTTATTTTAATGAATCAGTAACATAAGGTAATAAACCGATATGACGCGCACGCTTAACAGCCTGAGCAACTTTACGCTGAAATTTCAATGAAGTTCCGGTCAAACGACGTGGTAAAACCTTACCCTGATCATTGATGAACTTTAACAAAAAGTTTGCGTCTTTGTAATCGATGTATTTAATACCGTTCTTTCTGAAACGGCAATATTTTTTACGGCTCTCGTCAACCTTTGGAGCGGTAACATATTGGATTGTATCTTTTGCCATTATTTCGCTACCTCCTCAGTTTTAGTTTCCTTGTTTTTGTTGAAAGCTCCGCTACGCTTCTTCTCACTAAAAGCAAGTGCATGCTTGTCCAGAGATACAGTCAGAAAACGCATAATGCGTTCGTCGCGCTTGTATTCAACTTCAAGTTTGTTAATAAACTCACCCGGAGCTTTGAATGTAGTTAGGTGATAGTATCCTGTTGTCTTCTTTTGAATCGGATACGCTAGTTTTTTCAAACCCCAATTGTCTTCATGGACA
>CAYJAM010000068.1:0-9683 GCA_964367725.1 uncultured Sphingobacterium sp.
AAAACGGGTGGTTATAAAGAGTGTGTTTACATTTGAACGATCCTCATTCAGGTGACTCAATCCGTTGGTATAAATAGTTGGTTCTTTATATTTAAATGAATTAAATAATGACTGTACATAGATCTCTGCAATCCGCTTGGAAGCTCCCATTACATTGGTAGGGTTAACTGCCTTATCTGTGGAGATCATCACAAATTTGTGCACCCCGTATTTAACAGAAAGGTCCGCTAAGGTCTTGGTTCCCATCACATTGGTTCTGACAGCTTCTCCAGGATTATGTTCCATCAGGGGCACATGTTTATAAGCCGCTGCATGATACACGTAATGAGGCTTGAAAGTCTGGAAGAGCAGCTCCATACGGAAACGGTCTCTCACATCCCCTATAAAACAATGGAAATTATTTTGAAGATTATTTTCCTGTAATTCAAGATGCAGTTCATGGAGAGGAGTCTCACTTTGATCATTAAGTATAATCATCTGAGGTGCAAACTGCGAAATTTGCCGAACAATCTCAGAGCCTATAGACCCTGCAGCACCTGTAACCAAAACCCTCTTTCCTCTTAGCTGTTCAGAGATTATATCATTATGGATTTCAATAGGTTCCCGTTCTAAAAGATCCTCAATTTTAATGTTCTGCAATTGCTTGCTCGACAACTGACCGTTAATCCAGAAACGTACCGGCGGTAAAGTCAATACCTTGATTTCATTCTCAAGACAAAGATCGACAATCTTGTTCTTGCGGTCTGGTAGAATATTTTGTGAGGCAATAATGAGATCATCAATGTTATCATCCTTAATTAAGCTTAAGAATTCACGAGTATGAAAGATCTTTATCCCGTCTATAGCTTTTCCTGTTTTACGTTCATCATCATCTATAAATGCAGTTAAAAGCATATTAACTTTATTATCATGATCCAGAGTCCGTTTAGCGGCAATTCCTGCTTCACCTGCACCATAAATAATAACCCTGCGCTTATCCATTTTAAAATTCTTTACATACATAAAGAAGTATTTCACCATTACCCTATAGGTAATCAACAATAGAAAGCCCGTTAATCCATTAATTACCAGGATCACATTGGAGATATAGGGCGCATTATTAAAGCTAACCAGAAATAAATTAACAATGAAAAATAAGCCATTACTTATCAGCACTGAAAACAATATTCGGAAGGAATCCTGTGCACTGGTATAACGAATAATCCCTGCATAAGTCTTGATAATCAGGAAGACAAAACTATTTACTACACTGAATACCAGAATATTTCGGCTCAGCTCATTAGAATTAATTTCCTCAATATTGAAATTATACTTTAAGAAATATGCAAAACAAAGGGAGAATCCGCAAACAAAAAGATCCAGACAAAAAATTATCCAGCGCGGTACAATATTTATATGGTTAAACAAGGTGTCTTCTTAGTTTGTTAACAAATATAGTATAATTAATAATTCAAAGTATTTCTTTAAAAAATTGAGAGCGGGTAGCTATGGGGGAGAGGAATTAAGAGCGGGGCTATACTTGTCACATATGGAAAAATCATCTGATCAACAAATTGACCCCAATTTGCTCATTATCAAACTTGCTCATTATCAAATTTGCTCATTATCAAATTCCTCTTTCCCTCAACCACAAACCTCAGGCCCACAAAAGCAAGTCCTAAAATCATGAAAAAAATCAAATAAGCCCCTAAATTCAAATCAGAAAATATTATCAGAACATTGACAAGCAATTGTACCACCATATATAAAGTCGAGACCCCCAAATGCGGCCAGCCTTTTACATTAACCAGGTATTGATAAAAATGGCTTCGATGAGCTTCAAAAATATTCTCCCTGCGAATCAATCTGAATATAATGGTACTAACGGCATCTAAACCATAAAACAAGAGCAAGCCAATATATTTCAGATTCTCAGTCTCAAGTATAAGAATAAGAAGGAAAAAAATTATAATAAAAGCCATACTCACACTCCCTACATCCCCTGCAAAACATTTAGCCTTCTTCCTGAAATTGTAGAAATTGAATGCCATTAAAGAGATTGCAACTATGATCAGCCATTCGCTGAAAACGAATGAAATTTGAGTTTCATTGATAAAATATAAACTTAATATAGTAATAAAGCTATAAGCGCCTGTAATTCCATTAATACCGTCCATAAAATTATAGGCATTAATTGCACCAATAACGAGTATATAAACAGGAATAATAATCAAGACCGGATAAGACATCAAACCAGCCTGCATAAAGAGGAAGGATACAGCAATCAGATGTACCAGAAGCCTGATCTTATTGGATAAAGGTCGCAGATCGTCATAAAAGCTGACAATACTAATAAGTAAAAGACCAGAAGTAAAAAGGGGGTACTGAAAGCCACTGAACAGGGCTTGAAGTAAGATAGCGATAGGGAAAATAATACCACCACCCCGAATGGTTATCCGGGAATGTGAACTTCTCTGATTCGGTTTATCAATTATTTTAAACTGAACCGCAAGCCTGAAATAATACAGGAGGAGTAAAGTTAATAACGGAAGATATAACAGTTGCAGCATAGCTGCAAAGGTTAATTAATTCGGGGAATTAAACAAGATTCAGAATGGGATATTATTTTAATTGGGATTTTGAAATGAACTTATCGTTTTGATAATTCCCTCCCTGGCATGAACAGGAAATTCCTTACCCAAAGCCTGTCTGATCTTAGTATTATCAACTATATAGTTTTCAGTTAGTTTGTTTAGCCGCTCTGAAGTTAAAGGGAGTTTTAATTTGTCACCCAGCTTTGCAATAGTTCTGATCAATACAGGATTTATTTTCCATAATTTGGGGCTTCTATCAGATGCTTTAGCTATAAGTTTAATGAGATCATTGGTAGAAAGGGCTTCATCATCGGCAACATTATAGATACCGCTGGGTATGTCATTGCGATTCAGTAATTCACGAATTACAAAACAAAGATTTTCGATACTTAAAAATGAACGTTTATTCTCAAATGCAGCAAGAGGATAGGGAATTCCTTTGGATAACAGTTTATAAAGTAGGTTTAAATTCCCCTTGTTGCCAGGCCCGTGGATCATGCTAGGGCGGAGAATAAAAAAGGATTTATCTCCAGAAAGTGGCTGATTTATTATAAATTCTTCTGCCAGTCGCTTTGACTTGCCGTAATGTGTTTTCGGGTTCGTTAAATCGCTGTCTTTGAGAATCTCAGGCACCTCATCAGCACTAGCTTTAACAGAACTCATGAAGATAAATTTTTTTGCATCAGAAGCAAGAAATGAATTATAGACTTGCTTTGTCAGTTCATAATTGATTTCATAGTATTCTGAGGGAGAAGATATATTTTTCAAATCATGAGCTTTTCCAGCTAGATGAATTATTATATCAGCATTGCGAAAATCAATATGCAGAGGAACAGCTCTTAAATTTAAGGTTTGTACATCAAATCCATGAAAATTTAGATCAGATAATATATGTTTCCCAACAAAACCAGTTGCACCGGTTAACAGTACCCTGTTCATAAATATGTTAAGATAGAGTTTGCCATTTTTTCATTGATAGCATCCCTCCTGTATTTTGTAATAAATTCAGATCTATCCAGAGGTGCCTCAAAATTATATTGCCGAACTTTTTCAACTAACTCAGCAGCATTGCATGGATCCACTAAGATTGTTCCGGGTAAATTTTCTTCAACAAAAGACCTTGAATAGCCATTTACACCTGCAATCAACGGTTTAGGGAATACACCTAGCTCGAAAACTTTGGATGGCAGGACCTTTTTAAAGGCATCATAATCATTAAGATGCATGAATAAAAAATCAGCAGAATTATATTCTTCAATAAGCATTTCCCGGCTCACCGGAGGTATTAGTTTCACATTTGACAATCCTTCAATTGCATTCACCAGCTTAGATTTTGCTCCGCCGTCGCCAATA
The DNA here is from genome assembly GCA_964367725.1 of uncultured Sphingobacterium sp. GTDB lineage: Bacteria > Bacteroidota > Bacteroidia > Sphingobacteriales > Sphingobacteriaceae > Daejeonella. The sequence continues at coordinate 3,927 of CAYJAM010000068.1, forward strand.
ATTCTAAACTGAAAACTCACTCCCAACGCCTTTGCAGCTTCTGGAATTATTCTGTGAAGTCCCTGTCCTTCCCCAATATTTCCAGCATAAAGAATTGTTCTGACATCATTATTTTTGGAAATATTCTCTTTGGTAGCATCTAGAAAAACCGGGTCAATACCATTGCTAAATTCAGTTATGGCAGGTACATTAAACTTTTGGAAATAGTTTCTGAATCCACCGCTGATCAAATTAATATGAGATGCATATCTAAATGTCTTATTCTCAATGAATGACATAAAAGGCAGGACAATTTTCTTAACTAATGGATTAGGGAAAACATCCTTAATAGTATCAACAAAAATATCCCGAATATCAAGGTAGAGCGGAATTTTTCTTTGAGAAGCAATACGATATCCCAGAAAAGCTGTAAATAATCTGGAGGAAGAAGCATAAACCATATCATAGTGCTTGCCTTTCACCAGCTTATTAGCAGCAGAAAAGTAAGTTCGATATGAATTTATTTGATCTTTTATTCCACTTTGATGGCTGGGTATGCAAATCCTGTTAATTGTGAGATTATCCCTTTTTTCAAATTCCGGTGCCTGAGCGCTGTAAGTGCTGTATCTGTTTGGAAGAGTGGTAATAACATCTATTTCAATATCAATTGATTTGGACTGTCTTGCCAACTCATAAGCAAGAGGACTATTTCGAAATGATCCTGCACAGAGGTCAGGTTCAAAATAAAAACTGAGGAATAAAATTCTTTTCGGCATATCAGCCTGTAAAAATAAAGGATTTACAGATACCATTGAAGAATACCTCGATATACTTTGATTTTTCCAGTTTATTGAAACCTACGGCAAAATCATATTCCGAAATCTGCATTTGAGAACTATTCTCAAAACGAATAATCTCCCCTGATTCAAATTGAATTTCTGAATCTTGTTGTTGCGTTATCACAACAGAAGGGTGTAAATAGAATCGGAGAGCCACCGAGCCACTAGCCCTGACCTCATCCTCGATGATTAAAGATGACGAATCACTAATGAAGGTTCTGATATGGCTTACACCTGAATATTCTACAGAAGCTCTTATAAGATTTTTATGATCTTCAATAATATTAACCTTAGCTCTCCTTCCAACCCTAAAACCGCTCCAAACCTCCGACTGATTCATTGAATTGACAGTCACTGTATTATGTGCCATAGAAGATCGCTCCCAATTTCTTCTTTCCGATATGGAATAGGTCGAAGTCCCTGGATCTACGATAAACGGCTTTCCATGAACATATAAAACAAATGAAAGATGATCTGCATGAGCATGGCCTGGTTGATAAGTTGGGCTGATTCCATGAACATCCGCAATCAGCTCCATTTTTTCATTAATAATTTTGCGATATCCGGAATCAGATAGCTTAATTTCACTAGTTTCAAGGTTCAATAATTGGGCTAATTTTTGAAGTTGGTAAACGCTCAAAGCAATACCATTACTAGAATCATTAAAATGAGGGGTATCGCCATTTGAAAAGCTCATTTTAGTAATCCAACCCAGCATTTTTTCTGCTTTCTTACGAAGGAAGGTATTCAATTCAATGAATGAATCTAGATAACTTATAGCCTCCAATAATCGGAACAAAATGATACGTTGGTACATTGGACTTAGTTCAAAATGTGCTCCATCATTAAGTATCTGTTCGTTTAATTGTTCCCGCAAAACTTTTTCAGCCTTCTTTGTCCAGTCTGAATTTTGAAAATAATGTCCTCCCATCAGCATTGAAAAAGCATTTTCTAATACATGATTACCCAATAAATGATATTCATAATGAACCTTAAGATAATTCAATTCAGCATACAGAGCTGACTGAAGTTCAGGGTATTGCGCAATTAGAGTTGGCTTTGAGGAGAAAAAACGAATTACATTCATAGCCCTTAGAGAGGCCGGATAGGGTTCAGGTTTTAGGTTTCCTGAATGTAGAGCCGAATAGATTTCCTCAATCCAGCCTAATCGTATATCCAGATTAATATCTTCCTGATTTATATAATCAAGGTATTGGAGATTATAATTCCAAAGCTTCCCATGAACGGAATAATTCCAATCAATTTTTTCCGGGAAAACCACCGACAAATTCAAAAATGTGAAAGCCCCATCGCCTGCAGAGCTGGTATTCTTGAGATCGGGAATTAATGACAGGACTTTAGGACTTTGTTTAAAGGGATATTTGTATGAATTATAGGAAACTGTCTTTATTAGTCGGTTTTTTAACTGGTAAACTACTTGAATTGGTTTTATAAAACGAATGGTCCTAAACAATATCCCAATACGATTTAACATTTTAAAGTTTAGTTAATATAGCTACAATTCGTTCTGAAGTTTTCCCGTCCCAGAATTTAGGAATCGCCCCCTTTTTCCATTCCCCTCTAAATAATTTATCTAAGGCCAACTTCAGGGCAGAAGGTTCAGAACCTAATAACTCATTGGTACCTATTGTACAGGTTTCGGGACGTTCAGTACTTGTTCTCAAAGTCATGCAGGGTACTCCCATCACTGTTGTCTCCTCTGTAATTCCACCAGAATCTGTAATTACACCCTTTGCGTGTTTTACCAGATAATTAAATTCTAAGTAGGACATTGGATCAACCAACTTTATATTATCAATCTGAATACCAAATGAATCCATTCTGGCTCTTGTCCTTGGATGTACGGGGAAAATCACTGGAATACCGCCTGTATTCTCCTCCATTACCTTTACAAGCTCTGCCAACTGCTCTTTATGATCTACATTTGACGGCCTGTGAAGAGTAAGCACCAGATATTTACCTGCTTCCAATTCATACTCTTTCCAGAATTCAGGCTCCATAAAAGAAGCTTCCTGAGCCTTTAGAGTATCAATCATCGTATTTCCAACAAAAAAAATCTGATCATCGGCAATACCAGACTTTCGCAAATTATTTCCGGCTGACTCAGTAGTTGTAAAAAAATAGTTCGTAATACTATCTGTTATAAGCCTGTTTATCTCTTCGGGCATAGACCAGTCGCCCGACCTAATACCTGCTTCAACATGTGCAACTTTTGTGTGCAGCTTTTGTGCTGTAATTGCACATGCCATTGTTGAAGTAACATCTCCAACGACTAAAACCAGATCCGCAGGGTTCTCAATTAATTCATTTTCAAAGCGGACCATAATCGCCCCAGTCTGCTCCGCTTGTGTGCCACCACCTGCTTCCAGATTTGCATCTGGTTCAGGAATGTTTAATTGTTCAAAGAAATCACCTGACATTTTTTTATCATAGTGCTGACCTGTATGAACAAGGCGATAAGTAATATTTTCGCCTAAAGACTGAGCTCTTTGTATCGCATGAATTATTGGTGCGATTTTCATGAAATTTGGTCTGGCACCTGCAATTATTGTTACTTTCATTATTAAATATTTACCCATGAACCAGTTCGAAGACTTTCTACGGCAGCAAAACTCGCCTTTGTAGTATTTATTAACTCTTCAAAAGGTATTAGTGAAGCCCCACCCTCTTTTACTTGTTTAATTAATTGCAAAAATTGATTTTTATGACCTTTATCCAATGATGTACTCATTGAGGAGAAATCTCTGAATCCATAGCCCTTGAGTTTACGAAAATTATCTAGAACCAATACCCGGCCCTGAGAGAATATTTCCACTCTTTCTTTAGCATATTCTTTACTGCCATTTGAAAAATAATTGATAACACCCTGAGAACCATTTTCAAACCTAAGTGTAATTATAGCATTATCTGTGTTTTCTTCAGGACTGGTACCCAATGAATTCATAACTACAGAACTCACTTTACTTCCAGTTAAAAATACCATGAGATCAATGAAATGGCAAGCTTCACCAATAATTCTACCTCCACCAACTTTCATATCCTGCACCCAAACATCTGGTGGAATAAACCCTGCATTCATCGTAGCAACAATATTCATTGGTGTATTTCCAATCAATTTTTTTGCTCTTTGGATGTGTGGTGAAAACCTTCTGTTGAATCCTACAGTTATTGAGATTGGATTCTGTAATTTTTCATATTCTGATATTATTGCTTCCAGCTCATTTGGGTTGAGCGCCAATGGCTTTTCTACAAACACATTCTTACCTGCTTTAATTGACTCGATGACCATCCCGGCATGCATATCATGCCTTGTTGTTATCATTACAATATCAACTTCATTGTCATTTAATATTTCAGTATAGTCGGTTGTACAATATTCAAAGCCATACTTATTGGAAAGTGATTTCGCTGATAATCCTCCGGCACTCGATATATACTTATAATGTGCCCCAGAATTTTTTAATGCGGGCAACACTGTCATTTTGGTAAAATTACCAGCCCCTATTATTCCTAAAATACCCTTGCCAGGGCGACTTGAAAAAGTCTTACCCGAAACAGTGTTTTGTACAACAACTGAGGTAGAATTATATTCCAGAATAGAGGCAATGGAAGTCCCGCCCATATTACTATAAACTTCCTGATAATCCTTGAGTGCAACCCGTTCTGTAATTAATGAATCTACATTTAATTGTTTCCTGGAAATTGCACTTAGAACAGTTTCAAAATTTCGCTTTTCCGTCCATCTAACATAAGCCAGTGGATAATCCAATCCTTTGGATTCATAATCCTCATCATACCGTCCAGGCCCATATGAGCTTGAAACCTGAAAACTTAGTTCCTTTTTGAAAAAATCCGATCTTTGAATATTTAAGCCAATAACTCCAACCAAAACAATTCGCCCTTTCTTTCTGCTCATCTGGGCCGCCTGGCTGATTACATCATTGCTTTTTGTTGAAGCAGTAATCAACACAGCGTCAGCGCCAATACTACCAGTATACTCCTCAACAATTTTGACTACATCTACATTTGATGCAATAAAAGCATTTGCACCACTATTCCTAGCCATCTCAACCTTTCGTTCATCGAAATCGAAGCCTATAACATTGCAGCCATTAGCTAAAAGTAATTGAACAGTGATGAGTCCTATTAATCCTAAACCAATCACTACCACAGTTTCTCCCATGGTCGGGTTGACTAGGCGAATTCCCTGCAGTCCGATTGAACCTATTACCGTAAAAGCAGCTTCCTCATAGGATACATTTTCAGGAATCTTTGCGACCAGATTTTTTGCTATACAGACTATTTCAGCATGATGTCCATTACTTGCAACCCGATCACCAACTCTAAATTCTGATACCCCTTCGCCCACCGCAATAACTTCACCGGCATTGCAATAACCAAGAGGTAAAGGTTCGTCAAGTTTATTAAATACCGCTTCCAGAGTAGGTAAAAGACCTTCAGTTTTGATTTTATCAAGTACTTGCTTAACTTTTTCGGGCTGCTGCCTTGCTTTAGAAATAAGGTTACTTTTACCAAATTCGACAAGCATTTTTTCAGTACCCAGGCTCACAAGAGTTCGGTGAGTTTTAATCAACACATGCCCCTTTCGTACTAGAGGGGCGGGTACCTCTTCAAGAATAGTATTACCATTTTTGAGGTCCTGAATAATTTGAAGCATCTAACTTTTTTTTGTTAATGTTACGAATAAAAAAAGACCATTTTTTTTCATAAATGCCTTAAAAAACCAGCGTGGCCATATTTTTTTTGCAATGGAAAGATATCCACCCCGATGTTTTTGACCAACTTCTGAATTAAGAAGATCAGCGTGGGTCAAGGGCGAATCTATTGAATCGATTTGAAACTTCGAAAAAAGGATCTTTGCTTCATCATATGTGTAAGCCTTTGTACCCGGACTTTC
>CAYJAM010000069.1:0-9626 GCA_964367725.1 uncultured Sphingobacterium sp.
GTGTAATATCTTATGACTGTTAAAATAGTCGAGAACCAGAATGCCATCTTTTTTTAATGATTTTCTGAATGTTTTTAAGGCATTAATATGATCCTTTTCTGTTTCAAAGTACCCGAAACTGGTAAAAAGGTTAAAGGCAATATCAAAGTAATTGATGTAAAATGGATATCGCATATCATGGACATAAAACTGAAGTTTTTCATTTTCGAACTGCTGGGCAAACTTCACATTGGATACCGACAAGTCGATTCCCGTCACATCATATCCTTTTTTGTTCAGGTATACAGAGTGTCTTCCGCGTCCGCAGGCGATATCGAGTAAATTGGAGTCTGCGGTTGGTTTAAGGTAGGCACACAGATTGTCAATAAAAAATTCAGCCTCTTCATCATTGCGCTGATGGTACAGAATATGATAATAAGGAGAATTAAACCAGTTTTGAAACCACTTTTTAGGCATATGCAGATCACAGGATATGGAGGCAAATATATACATTTACTGTTTTACAGTTATGAATAGGATGTAATTGTTATTTTTGCTCAATAATTTTAAAAAGTGGCTTTAATAAAATCGATCTCCGGAATCAGGGGTACAATAGGCGGATTGGCAGGAAATGGTTTGACACCAACTGACATCGTAAAATTTACTTCAGCTTATGGCCGTTGGGTCATAGCAAGTACAGGTAAGAATAAGGTAGTAATTGGCAGAGACGCGAGGATTTCGGGCGAAATGGTTCGTAATCTGGTGGTTGGTACCCTGCAAAGTATTGGAATTGACGTGGTCGATCTGGGACTGTCAACCACACCAACTGTTGAAGTTGCGGTGCCAGATGAAAATGCCGGAGGTGGCATCATTCTGACTGCCAGTCATAATCCGAAACAATGGAATGCCCTGAAGCTTTTGAATGATAAAGGAGAGTTTATTTCTGATCAGGAGGGACAATTAGTGCTTTCTATGGCCGAGGAGAACGATTTTGAGTTTGCTGAGGTTAATAGTTTAGGAAAGGTTAGCTACGATGATAGCTATTTACAAAAGCATATAGACAAGGTACTGGCATTGCCGCTTGTAAATGCTGAAGCTGTGCGGAATGCTAATTTTAAAATAGCAATTGACTGTGTAAATTCTTCGGGTGGGATATTTGTACCTGCCTTGCTAAAAGCCCTGGGTGTAAAAACCATTTATGAGCTTTACTGTGAACCGGATGGAGAGTTTCCTCACAATCCTGAACCATTACCTGAAAATCTGATTGATCTTTCGCGTATGGTCGTTGCCAAAAAGGCTGATCTGGGCATAGCCGTTGATCCGGACGTTGACAGATTGTGTTTTGTGTGTGAAGATGGTTCTATGTTTGGAGAAGAATATACTCTGGTTGCCGTTTCTGATTATGTTCTTAAGCATACCCCGGGCAATACGGTCTCAAATTTATCTTCGACCCGTGCTTTAAGGGATGTAACAGAATCTGCAGGTGGAACTTATAATGCTGCTGCTGTTGGAGAAGTGAATGTGGTCAATAAGATGAAAGAGACTCAGGCAATTATTGGCGGAGAGGGAAATGGGGGTGTTATCTATCCTGAATCTCATTATGGACGGGATGCTTTGGTTGGGATAGCTTTGTTTTTGACTCATCTTGCAATAAGCAAGCAATCTGTATCGGTGCTCAGAGCTTCTTATCCTGCTTATTACATTTCTAAGAATAAAATTACCCTTACTCCTGAAATGGATATCGATTCTCTCTTAATTGAGGTTGAAAAGCGGTATGAAAATCAACCTCATACTACTATTGATGGCTTAAAAATAGAATTTGATAAGCAATGGGTACATCTAAGAAAATCAAACACCGAACCAATAATCAGAATTTATTCTGAGAGCAGTTCAGAAACCGGTGCCGAATACCTTGCACAGAAAATCATTTCTGACATAAAAGAAATATTGCGTTTAACTTAATAATCCTAAAAAAAAACCAGTATTAATTTACTGGGTATTTTAATTCAAGTTTTCTATCTGCTTTAACCAATGGCAATTTAAAACTTATATCTGTTGAATAATTTTTTACTATGCGTGTATACCTGGATAATGCGGCTACTACCCCTTTAGACAAAGAGGTACTAAAGACGATATATGAAGTAATGGAGGCTCATTATGGCAACCCTTCTTCTATACATGCTCATGGGCGTGAAGTACGTACATTGATCGAAAAGGCGAGAAAGACTGTCGCATCACTTCTGCATGCTTCTCCATCTGAATTTTTCTTTACTTCGGGTGGGACAGAGGCCGATAATATGGCTATTCGCTGTGGGATTATTGATCATGGAATTAAACATGCAATAACAAGTGCTATTGAACATCATGCTGTTTTACATACCCTTCAGGCTCTTGAAAGCAGTGGTTTGATCAGGTTGAGTTATGTGAAAACAGACGAAAAGGGAACCATTGATTACCAGCATCTTGAAGAAATCCTGAGCACAAATGAACGCAGTTTTGTTTCATTGATGCATGCCAACAACGAACTGGGAACACTCACAGATATTGAAAGGGTCGGTGAATTATGTGAGATGTATAATGCGATCTTTCATTGCGATACCGTTCAGAGTATGGGGCATTACCCACATGATCTGAGCAAGTTGAAGGTTCACTTTCTCGTGTGTGCTGCCCACAAACTGCATGGCCCAAAAGGAGTAGGCTTCCTGTATATTAACCATAATATTAAGATCAATCCGATGATTTTTGGTGGTTCTCAGGAGCGAAATATGCGGGGTGGGACAGAGAATGTTTATGGAATTGCAGGTTTAGCAAAAGCACTTGAAATCGCCTATGCAGAGATGGCTGAGCACCATGAATACATTCAGGGGCTTAAATCCTACATGATGCAGGAGTTAGTCGAGAATATACCCGGCATTGAGTTTAATGGTGAAACTGACCCTGAAAAAAGTCTTTATACAGTGCTGAATGTTTCTTTTCCTGAAATGGAGATGGCCGAAATGCTGCTTTTCAGTCTTGATATTTCAGGTATTTCTGCATCAGGAGGTAGTGCATGCAGCTCCGGAACAAACATTGGCTCGCATGTTTTGAATGGAATTCAGGCCAATCCAAACCGACCTGCGGTACGGTTTTCCTTCAGCAAATACAATACGAGAGAAGAGATTGATTATGTCGTTCTGAAGCTAAAGGAACTTTGTCATGCTGAAGTTTAATGCTGAATACTGATTCTTTACATTCCATCTATCTTGCATTTTATTCCAATTTTTTGTAAATTGTTTAAATACCATAGAAAAAGGAGGAAACCATGGCTAAAAAACATGTTCCCAAAAATTCAGTAAAAGGTATTCCTAAAGATGAGCAAACAGTGCTGGTACATGAAAAGCATTTTAATATAGGCTTAGTTCGGGGATACAGTTTCAGCCAGCATTCCCATGGGCGTGTCAATCATCATTCAATCGGGTTCAATCATGAACCCGGAACGATGTAAATTTTTAATCCCGCAGCAGCGGGATTTTTTTTTATTTATATTTAGGTTCATTTAATTTGATTTTTGATGCAACGCAGACAATTTTTACAAGGAACAGGACTTTCATTGGCTATGTTAGCCATGGCAAATAATAAAACTCTGGCCAATTTATTAATGCAGCCAGCGTATAAATTCACTCTTTTGAGAAATGATGTCGGGATTTTTACGGAACAGGGTGGTACGATAGCCTGGTTATCAAATAATTCGGGAATGGCCGTAGTTGATACACAATTTGTTGATCCTGCAACTCATCTGATAGCAGAGCTTAAGAAAATTTCGTCAAAACCATTCAATTATTTGATCAATACCCATCATCACGGTGATCATACAGGTGGAAATCTGGCTTTTAAAGGTTTAGCTGAGAAGGTAGTAGGACATGCGAATTGTCTTGCTAACCATCAAAAAACTGCAGCCGCACAGAAGTCTGAAGACAAACAACTATTTGCTGATACCGTATTCCAGGATCAATGGAAGGCTAAAGTAGGTGCAGAGCGAATTCAGGCTCATTACTTCGGGGCCGGACATACTAATGGAGATATAATCGTGCATTTTGAACATGCAAACATTGCTCATATGGGAGATCTTATGTTCAATAAAAGATTTCCTTTCATTGACCGGCCAGGAGGGGCAAATATTCAAAGCTGGGTGAATGTGTTAGATAAAACCATTTCTAAATTTGATAAGGATACTTTATTTGTATTTGGTCATTCTGCTGATCCTTTAAAAGTTACAGGTGGCAAGGAAGAAATCAGGGCCATGCAGAACTACCTCGAAAAGCTGCTTTTGTTTGTAAAAAATGAGATGAAAGCTGGAAAATCTAAAGAAGATATCTTAAAAGCCCAAAGCATTCCTGGTGCCGAAGATTTTCAGGGGCAGGGAATACAAAGGAGTTTAACTGCTGCTTTTGAGGAATTAACAATGGGCAGTTAGTTTTTGAACACCTGAAAGTACAAATTTTAATTGTTGCCAAATATCAGATCTGAATTTTCTGATGTTCATATTCATTTAGATTCTGTTATGCTGAATACTAATAGATTAAGTTCAATTCTAACACATCTTATTAAGCCAATATTCAACACCCTCACGTTGATCTCTATTTTGAGTTTTTTGCTGATTTCTCAAGATGTACAGGCTAAAATCAGGGCGGGAGTGGCTAAAATAGATATAACTGACCGAACTGCAGGTTTAGTTAATGATCCGCTTTATGTTAAAGCTATGGTATTGGATAACGGCCTTAATAAAATGGTAATTATCACCCTGGATGTAGTGGCACTCGAAGAAATTGGCCCGATTAAGGAAGGTTATCTTTCAAAAGTTCGTTCACAAATACAGCAGGAATTGAATATACCAGCCTCAAACATTCTAATTAATGCAAGTCATTGCCACGGAATTGTTAGGGCTGATACGGATAGCCTGACCGTACTTGCAGTAAAGGAAGCCATGAAAAATTTGGTTCCTGTAAATGTTGGAGCAGGTATTGGGTTTGAGAATCGAATCATGGAGAACCGTAGGTACAAAATGAGAGATGGCTCGCAAACAGATGCAAGGCGGGCGTATTCACTTCCACCCGATAATGAGCTTGCAGAAATTGGCCCAACGGATCCCGAAATAGGGATATTCAGGCTGAATAAATTAAATGGAGAAACCCTTGCGGTACTTTATAATTTTGCAGTGCACCCAATCCAGGGTGTTCCAAATGGAGGCAATACTGCAGATATCATTGGTTTTGCATCCAAAGTAATTGAGGATAACTTAAAAGGTTCAATGGCTCTCTTTTTACAAGGTTGCGGCGGTGACATTAACCCGGTCAACTATAAGGGTGTAGATAACCCTACAGATGCAGAACCACTTGGGAATATGCTTGGTCTGAGTATCCTTAAAGCATTGCAGAATATCAAAACGGTAAATGACTCAGAAATAAAAGTATTTACAGAGTATCTGGAACTTCCAAGAGCAGATTTCACTAAGCGCATTACAACTTTGGAGGCAGAACAAAACAGGATATTGAATTCACTTAGAGGGACAAATATAAACCTGAAAACATTTATCTCTTTGACCAGCAAGTATAATTACTCTTCTGAATATCCCTCTTTTTACAGGCAAAGATACATGCAGGACAGAGGACAGGATAGAATTGATATGATCCGAATGGATTCTATAAATAGAAGAGACATGGAAAATTATCAGTCAAATATTTATATGATGGAGCGTTTAACCAGGATTCGTGAAAATTTATCACTTGTTAAAATGCATCAGCTTAAATCGGCCGGTGCCGAAACAATTAAAGTTGAAATTCTTGGGGTTAAAATTGGAAACATGCGTCTGATTACATTTCCCGGTGAACTGACTGTTCAACTTGGCCTTAATATTAAAAAGAGCGCTCCAAAGGAGAATACTTTCATTGCAGCCTATACCAATGGTTATATTTATTATGCACCAACAGCCGAACAACTTAGAAATACAGGAGAAGCCCAGGAAGATTCGGATACAAACTTGGCACCTGAATGGCAAATGATGTTTGAAAGTAAGGCGGCAGAGATATTGAAGAAACTATAGCCCTTATGGCTTGAGCATCTTCAGAAAAGATCCCAATTTTGCCTTCATTTGCCTTCTATCAACAATAAAGTCAAGAAATCCATGCTCCAGTACAAACTCTGAAGTCTGAAAACCTTTTGGAAGATCTTTTTTTATGGTTTCTTTGATTACCCTCGGACCTGCAAAGCCAATTAATGCCCCGGGTTCTGAGATATTAATATCTCCCAGCATCGCATAAGAAGCAGTAACACCCCCGGTTGTTGGATCAGTAAGTAAGGATATGTATGGGATCTTAGCCTTGCTCAACAAAGCTAATTTAGCTGAAGTTTTGGCCATTTGCATCAGTGAAAATGCTGCTTCCATCATTCTGGCTCCACCCGATTTTGATATCATCATGAATGGAATTTTATGCTTGATACTAAAATCAATAGAACGGGCGATCTTTTCACCAACAACAGAACCCATTGATCCACCTATAAAATTGAAGTCCATACAGGCAATTACCAGGCTCTGCCCGGCTAATTTACCCGAAGCGGCACGGATTGCATCGTTTAAACCAGTTTTTTCATAGCTTTCTTCAAGTCTTTCCGTATACTTTTTTGTATCAGTAAAATTTAGTGGATCGGCTGATCTTATATTGGGAAATAATTCGGTGAACTCGTTATCGTCAAAAAGAATTTCGAAGTACTCTTTTGAGCCGATACGTAAATGATAGGCACAGTATTGGCAAACGTATTTATTCTCCACCTGTTCTGCATAATGCAGTGGTTTCTTACATGAGGGACATTTATTCCACAACCCATCGGGTGTTTCTTTCTTTTCCTCTGTGGAAGTTATAATCCCCTTTTTTTCTCTCTTAAACCAGGCCATTTCGGATGTTAATATAGCCTACAAAGAAACAAAAATTTTAAGAAAGCAATGCTCCTCAAAATGACAGAATGAAAATATCCTTAAATGGATAGAATAATTAAGCTCAATGCTTGATTTTGAGGCTATTTTTCATAATTTCGATCATCTTATAAAAATCTAAAATCATGAGTTTAAAAGAATTTAATGGGGTTTTACATGGTGACGCGGTTCAGGAATTATTCGAAGTTGCCAAGAAACATCAGTTTGCCCTGCCGGCGGTTAATGTAATTGGTACAAATTCTATCAATGCAGTAATGGAGACAGCTAAGTCTGTTAACTCTCCCGTAATTATTCAGCTTTCTAACGGTGGGGCACAGTTTTATGCCGGCAAGTCCCTGAATAACGATAATTTAAATGCCTGTATACTTGGAGGAGTATCTGCAGCACAACATATCCATCTTCTGGCCGAGCATTATGGTGTAGCCGTGATTTTACACACTGACCATGCTGCCAGGAAACTATTACCCTGGATTGACGGACTAATGGATCATGGTGAACGTTTTTATGCTCAATATGGTAAGCCACTTTATTCTTCACATATGCTCGACCTGTCCGAAGAACCGATTGAAGAGAATATTGAGATCAGTAAGAAGTATTTAAGCCGTATGAAGGGATTGGGGATGACTCTTGAAATTGAACTCGGGGTTACCGGTGGGGAAGAGGATGGCGTCGATAACAGCGATGTTGACAGCTCAAAATTATATACTCAGCCTTCTGAAGTAGCTTATGCTTACAAGGAACTAAGCACAATCAGTGAAAAATTTACTGTGGCTGCTGCCTTTGGAAATGTGCATGGCGTTTATAAGCCGGGCAATGTGAAATTACAGCCGGTTATTCTGAAGAATTCTCAGGATTTTGTTCGCTCTGAGTTTAATATCAGTGCAGAGAAACCTGTAAATTTTGTATTCCATGGAGGCTCAGGATCCTCACAGGAAGAAATTCGTGAGGCGATATCTTATGGAGCTATTAAAATGAATATTGATACAGATATGCAGTGGGCATTCTGGGAAGGTATAAAGGATTATTATAAGTCAAAAGAGGCTTACCTTCAAAGCCAGATCGGTAATCCGGAAGGAGAGGACTCTCCAAATAAAAAGTACTATGATCCACGGGTCTGGCTTCGAAAAGGGGAGGACAATTTTGTTAAAAGACTAACCCAGGCATTTGAGGATCTCAATTGTATTAATGTCAACAACAAACTCTAAACTAATTTAAAGGGCTTTTCTTCTAAGAAAGGCCCTTTATTCTTTATTAAAATAATTGAGAAAAATGGAAGATCAGATTAAGGTTGAAAGGGTCAGTGCTGATGCAGATCTTCAGCAGGTTTTTGCCATCCGGAGAAAAGTATTCGTTGATGAGCAAAATTGTCCTCCCGAGCTGGAATGGGAGTTTGAAGATGAGTCAGTACATTTTCTTGGTAAGTTCAATGGTGTGCCTGCGGGTGCTTCACGCTGGCGTAAAACCGATAAGGGATACAAGCTCGAACGTTTTGCCGTATTAAAAGAATTCAGAGGAAATGGAATGGGACAGGCATTGGTAGCTGCAGTTTTAAATGACCTTCCTCAGGACGCTGAGTATGTTTATCTGCACGCACAGCTTGATGCAATGCCATTATATGCCAAATTCGGATTTGAAAAGGCAGGTGAACAATTTGAAGAGGCAGGGATACAGCATTTTAAAATGACTCTCCAAGCTTAAAGCTAAAAGCCGAAATTTGAGTTCATCTCTAAATCCCATTTTAAGCCGCAAGTTTAATTCTCCATTCTCAATTCTCAACTCTCAATTATTTAAAAACTTTCGAAGAATATTCCATTGCTTCATTCCATTTCTCCAAATCAAGTCCATGATCTTCCCCCTTTGCTTCCAGAAAGGAAATAAGGCTCTCTGTTGCAATATTTCCTGTGAGTTCATCAGAAGCCATAGGGCAGCCTCCGTAGCCTCTGAGTGAGCTATCAAATCGTCTGCATCCACTTTCCCAGGCAGCTTCTATCTTTTCATGCCAGCTTGATGGAGTGCTATGAAGGTGGATCCCAAATTCAACTTTCGGAAAAGAGGAAACGAGATGTGGGTATAGATAGTTGATCTTTTCAGGACTTGAAATCCCTGTTGTATCTGCGAGTGATATGATTTCGGCACCTATTTTTGTAAGCTCATTTGTCCAATGCTCTACAATTTCATTACTCCAAGGGTCACCGTAGGGATTTCCAAAACCCATGGAAAGATAGATAACAGCTTTCTTATTAGATTTTTCGCAGTTATTAATCAATTTTTCAACTAGTAGTAGGGATGTTTCAATTCCAGCATTGGTATTTCTTTGCTGGAATGTTTCTGAAACTGAAAAAGGGAATCCCAAATAAGAGATCTGTGGGTGTATAATAGCCTCTTCAACCCCTCTCAGATTGGCAACAATTGCCAGAAGCTTTGTTTTTCCTTTACTGAGATCCAGTTTGTTCAGTACTTCGATGGTGTCCTTTAGTTGCGGGATGGCTTTTTCTGAAACAAAACTCCCAAAGTCAATCGTATCAAACCCTACCTGCAAGAGCAGATTGATATATTCAGCCTTGATTTGGGTGGGAATAAAATCATGAATTCCCTGCATTGCGTCACGCGGACATTCGATCAGTTTTGTCATGGAAGCTTAATTAACTACTAGATGTCACGAGATTGCTTCGTCGTGCCT
>CAYJAM010000070.1:0-9473 GCA_964367725.1 uncultured Sphingobacterium sp.
TCCACTGCTACAAATGAAATGGATATCCCCCTCAAAAAATCTACATTCTCAGGTTTGGTAAGTGATTCAGGTGCTACATATAATAATTTGGTTTCCCCATTACTTACATCTTCCTTAACTTTGGTAATCTCAGATTTATTTAAGGAAGAATTTAAAAAATGGGCTATGCTATCAGTACCTCCAAAAGCCCTTAGCTGATCCACCTGATTTTTCATCAGGGCGATTAGTGGCGAAATGACAATTGCTGTACCTTCGCTCATCAGGGCGGGTAACTGGTAACAAATCGATTTGCCACCACCAGTAGGCATTATGACAAAAGTATCCTTCTTCTGAAGTATGCTGGTAATAATGGCTTCCTGATCACCTTTAAAGTTATCAAAGCCGAAAAAATTCTGTAAATTATCAAACAGGGATTTGTTTATTTCCATTGCCTGATTGGAAAAAATTGAAAATGCGTCATAATAATATTCAAAATAACATATTTTTGCGATTAATTA
Organism: uncultured Sphingobacterium sp.; assembly: GCA_964367725.1. Lineage (GTDB taxonomy): Bacteria > Bacteroidota > Bacteroidia > Sphingobacteriales > Sphingobacteriaceae > Daejeonella. The sequence goes on from CAYJAM010000070.1 coordinate 498, forward strand.
TCTATTTATTAAAAAAATATCTCATTGAAAAGCAATGCTGAAATATTAGAAATAGCAAGAAAAACGCTTCAAATTGAAGCTGAAAGCGTAAAACGACTTGCAACTCAATTAAATGATAATTTTTCAGAATTGGTACATCAAATTCTGTACCTAAATGCCAGAGTCATAGTAACTGGCATTGGAAAAAGTGCAATAATTGCTCAAAAAATTGTTGCAACTTTCAATTCCACCGGAACACCCTCTATTTTCATGCATGCAGCAGACGCAATTCATGGTGATTTGGGAATGATTCAAAAAGATGACCTGGTAATTTGCATCTCAAAAAGTGGAAATACGCCTGAAATTAAGGTCTTGATACCTCTATTGAAACAAGGTGGGAATAAACTTGTTGGAATGGTGGGTGATAAAAACTCTTTTCTGGCCCGGCAAGCAGACTGGATTCTGGACACCTCTGTTGAACATGAGGCTTGCCCGCATAATCTGGCACCAACAAGCAGTACGACTGCCCAATTGGCTATGGGTGACGCCTTGGCAGTTAGTTTGCTTGAATGCCGTGAATTCAGCAGTGCTGATTTCGCAAAATATCATCCCGGAGGTTCATTGGGGAAACGACTCTATCTTAAAGTGTCTGATCTGGCTGCACAAAACGAAAAACCAGTAGTGCCTTCGAATGCAAGTGTTAAAGAGGTGATCATCGAAATCACCAAGAACCGTTTAGGTGCAGTTGCCGTTGTTGATGACGGAATCTTAAAAGGTATCATCACTGATGGTGATATACGCAGGATGTTAAATAAAAACAGTACCATTGAGGGACTTTGTGCAGCAGACATAATGACAAGCTCCCCAAAATACATTGATAAGAACGAACTTGCTGTAAACGCACTTGAAATACTCCGCGAAAATAATATTACTCAGATACTTGTAGGAACAGGCACAAAATTTGAAGGCTTTATCCATCTACATGACCTTTTGAAAGAAGGAATCATTTAAAAGCATTATATCTATATGAAAAATTATTATGCCCTGATAATGGCAGGTGGAATTGGCAGCAGATTTTGGCCAATAAGTAGGACTGCCCATCCAAAACAATTTATAGATATACTGGGTACCGGGAAAACGCTCATTCAGCAAACCTTTGATCGATTTTTAAAGATCGTACCAAAAGAAAACATCTTTATTCTGACCAATGAATCCTATATTCAACTGGTAAAAGAGCAGTTACCAGATCTGGACGATTCACAGATACTTGCAGAACCAATAATGCGGAATACAGCTCCATGCATCGCATATGGAAGTCATAAGATTCTTAAACTTAACCCCGAAGCCTCTATTGTGGTTGCCCCTTCTGATCATCTTATTCTGGATTCAGAAGAATTTACCCGTTGTATAAAAAAATCCCTTGAAACTGCTGCAGGCCATGATTGCCTGATCTCATTGGGCATCAAGCCTTCGCGACCTGATACCGGATATGGTTATATACAATACAATACAAAAAAAATAGGTGATGATTTCTTTAAGGTTAAAACGTTTACTGAAAAACCAAATAAAGAGTTAGCCAAAACCTTCGTTCAAAGCGGCGATTTTTTATGGAATGCCGGAATATTTGTCTGGTCGGTAAAAAGCATACTAAATGCCTTTAAAAAATATCTGCCCGAGATGAATGATATATTCAAGGAAGGTGAATCAATATACAATACCCCAGAAGAGCAGGAATTCGTTCGTACTGCATTTTCACAGTGTACCAATCTTTCTATTGATTACGGAATCATGGAAAAAGCTGAAAATGTCTATGTACTGCCTTCAGAATTTGGCTGGTCTGACCTTGGAACCTGGGCATCTGTTTATGATCTATCAGAAAAGGATTATGTAGGTAATGCTGTAATTCCTTCAGAGATGGTAATTATGTATGATTCATCCAATTGTATGGTTAATGTACCAAAAGGAAAACTGGTGATCATGCAGGGACTGCATGATTTTATAGTCGTTGAAGACAATAATACACTACTTATTTGCCCGAGAAGCGAGGAACAGGAAATTAAACAAATAGTTGGTGATGTAAAACAACGGTTTGGACCGGAGTTTATTTAAGGGCAATCTTTTGCCTTACAGCTTCATAAAGCAAAATACCTGCAGAAACAGAAACATTTAAAGACTCGATCTCTCCATACATCGGTATTTTTGCGAGATGATCAGCTATTCTGATAAGATCAGTAGAAATACCATTTTCTTCTGAGCCCATTATAATTGCGGTGGGTACAGTGTAATCAGGCTGATAAAGATAATCATTTGTCTTTTCGGTACAAGCAACAAGCTGTAAACCAGACTCCTGCAAAAACTTAGCAGTTTTGTACAAGCTATCATGACGGCATACGGGAATTTTGTATAAGGCGCCTGCAGAGGTTTTAATAGCATCAGGATTAATTTGTGCCGAACCTTTTGACGGTACAATGAGGGCATGTACTCCGGCACATTCCGCAGTGCGGGCTATAGCACCAAAATTTCTTACATCAGTAATTCCATCCAATATTAATATTAATGGCACTTCTCCTTTTTCGTAAATAGAAGGAATTATATTTTCAATTTTATCATAGCTGATCGGAGAAATAAATGCCACAGCACCCTGATGGTTTTTTGCTGTCAAACGGTTCAGCTTCTCAACTGGTACCAGCTGAAATCCAATTTCCTGTTCATTTATCAGTGCCCGTAACTCTAAAATTATACCTCCGGTGAGCCCACGCTGCAGGTACAGATTCTCAATTTCCTTTCCACTCTTTATTGCCTCAATAATCGCCCGGATTCCGAATACCATTTGGTTAGACTCATGGCTTTCATTGTCCCTTCTTCTTTTAAAAGAGTTAGTGTTCATTTCTATAGATTATAGTAAGCAGCGAAGTTAGATATTATTTCCATTTTCGAATAAATGACTTATTTTTTTTGAATAAAATAGATGTTTATCAACATCGTAAAAAGTTATTAACAATCGCGATTTATTGATTTAAGAGCTGATTTATTGAAATTTCAATAATTTTTTAACAATTTATGTTGATAAAAAAGTGATTTGTATGGCTAAAAGTAAATAGTGTTAATTGCTAAAAAAAAACGGTGTGAAAAACTAAAAAAATTCCGCTTCAATTTTTGTATACTTTTGTTGTTATGAGTTTAGAAAAGGATCAGGAATTTAATAAAAGCAACAAAAATACATTTTCAACTGAACGCCGTAACAGATTGAGTACGATCGCAAGCGGATTGGGGAAATTACCTCCTCAGGCTCTGGATTTGGAAGAGGCCGTTTTAGGTGCCCTGATGCTTGAAAAAGATGCACTATCTGCAGTCATTGACATATTAAAGCCTGATGTTTTTTACAAGGATAGCCATCAAAAAATTTTTGAAGCTATACAGGCACTTTTTCAAAGATCATCCCCTGTTGATATATTAACTGTTACAGCTCAATTGCGTCAGCAGGGCGACCTCGAAATGATTGGTGGTGCTTATTATATTACTGAACTCACTAATCGTGTTGCATCAGCTGCAAACATTGAATATCACGCCAGAATCATCTCACAAAAATTTATTCAGCGCGAGTTGATCAGGATTTCGACTGAAATCATTAGCAATGCATATGAGGATACTACGGATATTTTTGATCTTCTGGATCATGCCGAAAAGAACCTGTTTGATATTGCCCAGAACAATCTGAGGAGAGATTCAAGGAAGATGGATGATATCATCAGAGAATCACTTGAAAACCTTGAGAAAATCAAAGATAAAGTTGATGGATTAACCGGTGTTCCATCCGGATTTACCGCCCTTGATCGCATTACATCAGGCTGGCAACCATCTGATCTGGTAATCATTGCAGCAAGACCAGCCATGGGGAAAACAGCATTTGTTTTGAGTTGCGCAAGAAATGCTGCTGTTCAATTCAATAAGCCGGTGGTCTTCTTTTCATTAGAAATGTCCTCTGTTCAATTGGTTAATCGTTTAATTTCGGGAGAAACCGAAATAGAACAGGAAAAAATACGTAAAGGTCATTTAGCAGAATGGGAATGGCAGAAACTTCACTCAAAGATTGGCACTCTAACCGAAGCCCCATTATTTATTGACGATACACCGGCATTGAACATTTTCGAATTCAGAGCCAAATGCAGACGATTAAAAGCACAGTATGATATCCAAATGATCATTATTGACTACCTGCAGTTAATGCATGGTAAAAATGATGGTAAAGGCGGAAATCGTGAACAGGAGATTGGCAGTATTTCAAGAGCTTTAAAATCAGTTGCAAAAGAATTAAATGTACCTGTTATCGCTTTGTCGCAGCTAAGCAGAGCAGTAGAAACCCGACCAGGAGCAGCAAAAAAGCCTATGCTATCTGATCTGCGTGAATCGGGATCAATTGAACAGGATGCCGATATGGTTCTCTTCCTTTACCGCCCGGAATATTATGGGTTGACCGAAGATGAACAAGGCCGTTCAACAATTGGTATTGGTGAAGTGATCGTGGCTAAACATAGAAATGGTGAAACAGGTACTGTTCCCTTGCGATTTGTTGGTAAATATGTAAAATTCGTTGACCTGGAAGAGGACTTTAGCAATTCTTCGGCAAGTAATCCCAGTCCATTTGCTGGTATTAGCCCTTCTCAGGATTTTGAAAAACCGAGCAACTTTATTATTCGTCCATCCAGAATGGATGATATAGAGGATGAACCACCTTTTTAAAATAACTGCCCGACTTAATATTCTTAAAGATACAAACCTAATAAAACTGCACCCAGAATGATAAGTGGTGTTCTTATTTTTGTATAGGCCAATAACAGAAAAGTAATTATAATCAGGCTTACTGAAAGGTAATTTATTCCTACAGGATGTATTAGAAGCAGAAATGCTGCACCCATAAATCCAACTGAAACTGCATTTATACCCGATAAGGAATTCTTAATTCTCGTTATTTTCTTAAGATCATTCCAAAAAGGGACAATAAATAAGATCAAAATTAAACCCGGGAGATTTATACCTAAAACCGCAATTATACTCCCCATTATCTGTCCATTTATGCTGGCTCCCGAATTTTTCATGGTCATTCCGCCTACGAAGGAAGTAAATGAAAAAGTTGGCCCTGGTAAAGCTTGCTGAAAAGCATATCCTGAAAGGAATTGGTCGGAGCTCAGGTAACTTTTCATTTCCACAAACTCAGTATACATAAAAGGAACCAAAACCTGTCCCCCACCAAAAATCATGATACCATTTCTGTAAAAGTTCTCAAACAAACGGATTGGCAAACTGAAAGGTGAAGTACGGTTAATGAGTGCGCCTAATCCGGCGAACAAAAGCAAAACACCAATAAAATAAGCAATCTTTCGAGGATTTATATTCGAGAAAAGCCTGACTCTCAGATCATTCTCTTCAACTTCTTTGTTGATGCTGGATGAGACGATACCCCCAATCAAAATCAGGATTGGAAATGCATAGGCATTTCGCAATAGCAAAGTGGCGAATAATGAACCTGCTGCTAGCCAGAATGATGTTTTTGACTTCAAAACCTTCTCTCCGAAAGAATAAGCTGCATAGGCTACAATACCAACAGCTACAGGCTGAACATAATGAAGTACCTGAGTAAATTTCTCCTTTTGCCCAAGTAAGGTATAACTTAATACCGCAAGGCACATCAATACCGTTGAAGGTAATATCCAGATAATGAAAGCGCTGATCGCGATTGGAAGTCCACCAACTTTATAAGCAATTCCAATCAGTGTTTGGGTAGAGGATGGTCCCGGGAGGATTTGAGTCAGAGCATTAAGCTCCAACAATTCATTTTCAGAGATATACTGACGTTTTTTGACGAAATTCTTAAGCATCATACCGATATGAGCCTGTGCTCCGCCAAATGCTGTCAGGGTAAACCATATTACATCAGTAAGAAAAATAAGCTGACGTTTTCTGAGCATAAAATTTAGTCGTCTTCGTAATCTAAACCATTTGCAGAATTATATACCGTCTGTAACTCCGAAAATGCGTGTGCATCACCCTTTTTCCTCGCTACTTCCATCCCCTTTCTGTAAATATCTATTGCTTCCGGCTTTCTGTCAATTATTTCATACAATTTACCCAAATGATAATAAGTTCCAACATAATCAGGATGATTAGCGATCAGATCTTGAAAATAAAATAAAGCTTTTTCATGGTCATTGACATTAAAATACTCTGTTGCAAGTGCATATTTTAAAAAAGGATCTTCAGGTTCATTTTTAAGAAAATCCAAAAGCTTTTGTAAACGGATATGATGCATTTTAATTTGGCTTTTTTGAGTAGATTTGCAAAAACAGAAATCTATATGAAAGTATTAGTTTGTGTCAGTAATGTTCCAGATACTACAACAAAAGTAACTTTTAGCGGCGATAATACCCAATTCAATACTGCAGGTGTTCAATATATTTTGAATCCTTACGATGAAATTGCGCTAGCCCGTGCTATCGAGTTAACTGAGGGTGGAAAAGGCACAGTGACCATCATACATGTCGGGGAAATTAGTTCTGAACCAACCATGAGGAAAGCTCTTGCAATTGGTGCTGATGATGCAGTAAGGATAAATGCAGCACCACGCGATGCTTATTTTGTGGCTGCTCAGATCGCCGATTATGCAAAAGAAAAAGGCTTTGAAATGATTTTAACCGGCAGGGAATCAATTGACTACAATGGATCTCAGTTAGCTTCAATGATAGGCGAGTTTATGGATATCCCATCCATTTCGATCATCAAAAAATTAGATATCGATGGTAATAAAGCCAGTCTTGTTCGTGAAATTGAGGGCGGTAAGGAAATGCTGACAGTCTCATTCCCATTTGTTGCCAGTTGTGCAGAGGGTGTGGCTGAGCCTAAGATTCCCAATATGCGTGGAATCATGTCGGCAAGAACCAAACCACTGGATGTTATTGAAGTTTCATCAGTAGAAAAACTGCTTGATTTCAGGTCCTATTCCATACCAGCTCCGCGTGGTTCAGTCACGATGCTTGGTGCAGATGAGACAGAGAAACTGGTAGACCTTTTACATACCAGGTCCAAAGTTATTTAAAACTATAATAAATTCATTAAGCCCATCAAGGCTATAAAGGAGAGAATATGTCAGTTTTAGTATATGTAGAGAATGCAGAGGGGAAATTCAAGAAATCTATCTTTGAGGTAGTTTCCTATGGAGCTGCTATTGCAGAACAGTTAAAAACAGAATTGATCGCTATTTCGATAGGTAATGTGAGTCAGGCTGATTTGAGCAGTCTTGGAAAATACGGTGCTACAAAAGTGCTTAATGTATCAAATGATAAATTAAAGTCTTTTGTCAATCAGGCCTATGCCTCAATCATAGCAGAAGCCGCTAAAAAAGAAGGTTCAACACTTGTAATTTTCTCAAATACATTTAGTGCTAAGGGCCTTGCCCCACGCGTTGCTGTAAAGCTAAAGGCCGGACTTGCAGATTCAGCAGTTGAATTACCTGAAATTGACAGTGATAAGTTTTTGATTAAGAAAACAGCATTTTCAGGAAAGGCATTCGCAATCGTTGAACTGCTTTCTCCGATTAAGGTTATCACACTAAATCCAAATTCATATCAGCTTAAGGAAATTGGATCAGCAGGAACAGTAGAAGATTTTACTCCTGAATTCAAGGAATCTGACTTTCGCACAATGATTACTGAGATTGTTAGAGCAAGTGATAAAATTGCACTTCCAGATGCTGAACTTGTAGTTTCGGCAGGTCGCGGAATGAAAGGACCTGAAAACTGGGGTATGATTGAAGAATTGGCATCTGTACTTGGTGCTGCAACAGCCTGTTCCAAACCTGTTTCTGATGCCGGATGGCGCCCTCATGAAGAGCATGTCGGTCAGACCGGAATTGCCGTAAGTCCAAATCTTTATATTGCCATTGGTATTTCTGGTGCAATACAGCATCTTGCAGGAGTTAGTTCATCTAAAACTATTGTGGTAATCAACAAAGATCCTGAAGCTCCCTTTTTTAAGGTTGCAGATTATGGAATTGTTGGGGATGCTTTTGAAGTGGTTCCAAAATTAATTGAGGCTATAAAGGCTTATAAATCAAATTCCTAATCTCCGGGGTACCTGTTTAGGCTCCATTGATTTTTAGCTAATTTAATGAAGAAGATAAAATTAGATATTGTAGGCCTTTCTTACAGCCAAACCCAATCGGGGGCTTATGCGCTTGTATTGGGTGAAATAAATGGGCGAAGAAGACTTCCGATCATTATTGGAGCTTTTGAAGCCCAGGCTATTGCAATTGAGATTGAGAAGATGACACCAAGCCGTCCACTCACCCATGATCTTTTCAAATCGCTCGCAGGTTCATACAACATTAACATACAGGAGATTATAATTTATAATCTGGTTGACGGAATATTTTTTGCCAAACTGATCTGTTCTGATGGTAAAAAAACTGCCGAGATTGATGCCAGAACTTCTGATGCCATTGCTTTAGCGGTACGTTTTGATTGTCCGATTTATACTTATGAATTCATCTTAGCTACTGCAGGAATAGTAATAGAAGGTAATGAATTTGTGTTTCTGGAGAATATCGAAGCTCCCGCAGAAGAAAAGGCAGTTTCTGCGACTATCAATTTCAGCTCGCTTACTGAGGATGAGCTAAAAGAAAAACTTAAAGATGCCCTTGCTGATGAGGCCTATGAAAAAGCTGCGAAAATCCGTGATGAACTTTCAAGAAGAAAATCTTCATAATTTTCTTTAAAAAGTATAATTTCTAATTCTTATTTCTAAATTTCACGTTTTAATCAGAATTTAATATTCTTATGGAGAGATTTACCGGACTGATTGGCGTTGTATTGATTTTTGGAATTGCCTTTCTGATGTCCAATAATAGAAAGGCAATCAATTACAAATTGGTATTTTCCGGTTTGGCGATACAAATCTCTCTTGCAGTATTCATACTTAAAATTCCGATAGGCAAAAGTATTTTCG
>CAYJAM010000071.1:0-9420 GCA_964367725.1 uncultured Sphingobacterium sp.
CAGTTTGGGATACATTTTAAGGCTGGAGTAGATGGGATAAGCATGGTGCTATTATTACTTACCAACCTCCTCATTCCGATCATTATTTTATCAAGCTATAAACATGATATTAAGAATTCCAATGCTTTTTATGCGCTGATATTCTTCATGCAGACTGGTTTATTACTTGTTTTTACAGCTTTAGATGGTTTTCTTTTTTACATCGGATGGGAAGCGGCATTGATACCGGTTTATTTCATATGTGCATTGTGGGGTGGAGAGAATCGAATCAAAGTCAATTTAAAATTCTTCATTTATACCATCGCTGGTAGTTTATTAATGCTTCTGGCAATTATTTACCTGCATTTACAAACCCCGGGCAACACTTATGATATAGCAGAGTTTTATAAGCTTGAACTTGATACAGTAAGTCAGGCATGGATATTCTGGGCATTCTTTATTGCTTTCGCGATTAAAATGCCGGTATTCCCATTTCATACCTGGCAGCCTGATACTTATACTGAAGCCCCGACTGCAGGAACTATGCTGCTTTCAGGTATTATGCTGAAGATGGGTATTTATGGGGTTATTCGCTGGTTAATTCCTGTGGCGCCACTGGGTTTTGATGCATGGGGAGAAACAGCCTTGATCCTGTCCGTAATAGGTGTAGTTTACGCATCAATAATTGCATTTACTCAAAATGATATAAAGCGACTTATAGCTTACTCATCCATTGCACACGTCGGACTTATTTCTGCCGGTATTTTTGCCTGGAACCTTCAGGGTTTACAGGGAGCCATGATACAAATGCTAAATCACGGAATCAATGTGGTTGGGATGTTCTTTATAGCAGATATACTTATTCGCAGGATGGAAACCCGTGAAATGACTCAAATGGGGGGAATTGCAAAACCAGCACCTATGCTTGCCATCACTTTCCTTATTGTTTTACTGGGTACCGTAGCCTTACCACTAACTAATGGCTTTGTTGGAGAGTTCTTATTATTACTGGGTATCTACAACCACAATATCTGGCTGGCTGCTATTTCCGGTTTAACCATTATTTTTGGTGCCGTTTATATGCTTAGAATGTATCAAAAGGTGATGCTCGGCCCGGTAAATTCAAGCACATCAATTTTTAAAGATCTTGATGGGACAGAAAAATCAGTTTTATTGGTTATTTCAGTTCTTGTGATCTTAATTGGGGTTTATCCTCAACCAATCCTGCATATTTCAGAAGCTGCAGTTATTAACCTGTTAGATCAGGTCAATCAAAAAATATTAGTTAAATAAAAGCATGAACGCATTAATAACCCTATCTATTTTAGCCATTCTGGTTCTTTACTTAGGCTTGTATAAGGCAAAAAATGCTTTGCTGCCTGTTACTTTGCTTGGCCTGGCTGCAGGACTTGTATTAGCTATGCTTGAGTGGAACTCGGGTGCTGCGCCGATTTACAGTGGAATGATGCAGTTTGATAATTTTGCTGTGGCCTTTACATCTATAGGTATTGTTTCAACAATGCTGATCTTGCTGATATCCAAGGACTATTTTGAACATATAAGTGATAATGTTGCAGAATACTACGCGATCATCCTTTTCGCACTTATTGGCATTCTGGTTATGGTGTCATTCAATAATCTTTCTATGCTGTTTATCGGTATAGAGATCATGTCAGTTAGTCTTTATATCCTTGCAGGTATCCGTAAAAATGATTTTAAATCCAATGAGGCGGCTCTGAAGTATTTCCTGACCGGTGCTTTTTCTACAGGATTTCTGTTGATGGGAATTGCATTTCTGTATGGATCAACTGCAAGCTTTGACCTGGGTGTTATCAAAGAGTATGTCATTTCAAACCCTACACAGATCTCTCCGCTTTTCTATACTGGCCTCACCCTAATGATCATCGGCTTGAGTTTTAAGGTAGGTGCTGCTCCATTCCATTTCTGGACTCCTGATGTTTATGAGGGATCACCTACAATCATCACAGCTTTCATGAGTACTGTAGTGAAGACTGCCGGATTTGCTGCCTTCTTGCGCTTATTCATGATCTGCTTTGCACCGCTTCATGATTTCTGGATGCCTGTACTGCTTGTCATTTCCGTTTTAACCCTGTTCATTGGGAATGTCACCGCTTTATATCAGCATAGCTTTAAAAGAATGCTGGCTTTTTCGAGTATCTCGCATGCAGGCTATATGTTGTTTGCAATTATTGCACTAGGCCCTGGATCTGGTAATTCAGTGTTTCTATATGCCAGTGCCTACTCAGTAGCTTCAATCATTGCCTTTGCAGTGCTTATACTGGTTAAGCGTCAAACCGGATCTGATAATTTTGATAGCTTTACCGGACTTGCCAAGAGAAACCCATTTATTGCGTTCACGCTAACTGTGGCTATGCTTTCTCTGGCAGGGATACCTCTGACTGCAGGCTTCATTGGCAAATTTATGATGTTCTCAAATGCTTTGTCAGAATATCATATCTGGCTTGTAATCCTTGCTGTTATTAATGCTGTAATTGGTATCTATTATTATTTGAGAGTAGTGGTAGCCATGTATTTTAAATCTGCAGAACGTTCAGAGATTCCGTCATCTCCTTACTTCAATTTTGTTCTCGGTTTTTCAGCACTGCTAACAATTATTGTAGGGGTATATCCGGGCTTCATATCCAACCTTTTCTAAGCCAAATTATTACATAAATGTTGTAGCTTTACGCATATTGATTTTATGCACGAGTTCTGGGACTATTTTCAACATCTGATTGATCCTGTGAAATTGCTTCGGGAAGGAGGTTTTTATTTGCTTCTCTTTGTAATATTTGCAGAAACTGGCTTGTTTTTCGGCTTTTTCTTACCTGGAGACTATCTTTTATTCCTTGCCGGAATGTTTGTTGCTACCAATAAACTTGATGTATCCATTTATATACTGATAGCCGGTTTAATTGCAGCTGCAGTTACAGGTAATTTTGTTGGCTATTGGTTTGGTAAAAGGACCGGGCCAGTCTTATATCAGCGTGAAGACTCCTTTTTTTTCAAGAAGAAATACCTCAGGTCTGCCGAAGTTTATTACAGAAAACAGGGTGCTTTCGCTTTGATTATGGGGCGATTCATACCGATTGTCCGGACTTTTGCACCCATAATTGCGGGGATTGTCAGGCTTGATTTTAATAAATTTGCATTTTATAATATATCTGGTGCTTTTCTTTGGATTACATCCTTAACTTTGCTGGGATTTTATCTTGGCAGGAGTTTTGAGCAAGAGATAAATGACTATCTGTTATATATTATTATTGGTTTTATACTGATAACAGCTATACCGTTAATTGTAACCTATTTAAAGAGGAAAATTGAAGGAGACAGGAGCGATGAAGAAGAGCAAAATCCTTAAGTAAAATGAATAAAGACCATCCCTGGCATAACGTTTCTCCCGGTGAAGATATCCCTTCACATGTAAATGCAATTATTGAAATTCCTAAAGGCTCAAAAGCTAAATATGAAATTGATAAGGAGTCAGGCCTGATAAAACTGGATCGCGTACTTTTTTCATCTGTTATGTACCCTGCTAATTACGGCTTCATTCCTCAAACATATTGTGATGATAAAGATCCATTGGATATATTAGTCTTATGTTCTGTGGATGTTTACCCAATGTCTATTGTTGAAGCAAAGGTTGTTGGGGTAATGCATATGGTTGATAATGGTGAGCAGGATGATAAAATTATTGCTGTTGCCAGGAACGATATGTCTGTTAATTATATTGAAGATCTGAAAGAATTGCCTCCACATACAATGACGGAGATTGTCAGGTTTTTTCAGGATTATAAGGCATTGGAGAAAAAGAATGTTACCATTGAACATTTACTTGGTAAAAATTATGCTTATAAGGTCATCAAAGAAAGTCTGCAATTATATAAGACCACATTTTTAAATAACTAATAAACATGGGCATCGCGCTGTTTTTTACATTTTTCCTTGTTTTTCTAAACGGCTTTTTTGTTGCTGCAGAATTTGCATTGGTTAAAGTGCGTGCATCACAGATTGAAATTAAAGCCAAAACCGGAAGTCGTGTAGCCAAGATAGCCAAGCATATGACTCAGCATCTGGATGGTTATCTTGCCGCAACCCAGTTAGGTATTACATTAGCATCACTGGGATTAGGTTGGGTTGGAGAAGAAGTAATGACTAAAATTGTCAGTAATTTCTTCAATTTTATAAATATTGATATGACCTCCTCTGTGGCCACAAATATTGGTCATGTTCTCGCGTTTGCAATTATTACAGTATTACATATCGTATTTGGTGAGCTGGCTCCAAAATCTCTGGCCATTCAGCGTCCTATTGGTACAACCATGGGAATAGCTCTACCACTTCATTTTTTCTATATTGTATTTAGGCCATTTATATGGTTGCTTAACGGCTTTGCAAATTTCATACTTAAATTATTGGGCATCAGTACAATAGGAGGCCACGAGGCACACCATAGTTCAGAAGAACTGCAATATCTTCTTGATCAGGGTAAAGAAAGTGGCGCACTTGAAACCAATGAACATGAGCTCATAAAAAATGTATTTGATTTCAATGATCGCGTGGTTAAGAATATCATGGTACCAAGAACGAAGATATCCGGTATCGAACTCAACACACCACACAAAGAGGTGCTGGATATAGTTATTCGTGAGGGATATTCCAGAATTCCGGTTTATGATGAAACAATTGACAAGATCGTAGGAATTGTTCACGCAAAGGATATTCTGCCACTTTTAGCTGAAAATAAGGAATGTGTTTTGAGAGATATTATCCGTAAACCTTATTTCATCCCCGAAACTAAAAAGATTAATGATCTTTTGAGTGAATTGCAGTTGAAACGTATTCAAATTGCAATTGTGCTTGATGAATTTGGCGGAACAGCAGGTATGGTGACAGCTGAAGATATCGTGGAAGAACTTGTTGGCGATATTCAGGATGAATATGATGAAGAAAAGCCAATTGTCGAGAAGGTATCGGCCAATGAATTTATCATCGATGCAACAGCCTCCATTTATGATGTAAATGAATACCTGCCGCATGATCTTCCTGAAGATGGCGACTATGATACAGTTGCAGGTCTTGTCAGTGAAATCTTTGGAAAGATACCTGATGTAGGTGAAGCCAGTGATTTTAATGGATATGTGATTACTATCTTAAAGAAAGCTGATCAGAATGTTGAATCTGTTAAACTTGAATTAGTAATTAACAGTGAGGATGCAGTGGATATTCATTAATCCGGAGGGCCGTCCATGCATATCTTCTATACACCTGATATAAATTCTGATACTTATATCCTGAGTGAAGAGGAGAGTAAACATTGCATTAAAGTTTTAAGATTTCAGAAAGGAAGCCTGCTCAATCTTGTTGATGGTAAGGGAGGCTTTTATGAGGCAATTGTAGAGGAAGCACATCCCAAAAGAACAAGGATTAATATTCTGCGCGTTCATCAAAATTATGGCAAAAGGAATCATTACCTGCACATTGCCATTGCCCCAACCAAAAGTATTGAACGTCTGGAATGGTTTCTCGAGAAGGCCACTGAAATCGGTATCGACGAGATTACCCCGATCATTTGCGACCGTTCAGAGCGAAAGGAAGTTAAAACAGAGCGTCTGAACAAGGTGATCACCACCGCAGTCAAACAATCAATTAAAGCATTTCATCCAAAATTAAATGAAGCCATACGCTTTTCTGATTTCATTCTGAAAAGTAAGCACAGCAATAAATTTATTGCGCACTGTATCGAAAGTAAAAAATTAGCTATCAAGGATCAATTCAAGCTCAATTCTGATTATCTTGTAATGATAGGACCGGAAGGAGATTTTACTTCAGTTGAAATTGATTCAGCTATGGAACAAAAATTTGTTCCTATTAGTTTGGGTAATTCCAGATTACGGACTGAAACCGCCGCTCTGGAAGCCTGTTTCGAGATAAATTTTTTAAACAGATGAAGTACTTAAAAAGACCTTTTTTATTGATTGTGCTTTTTCTTTTTGCAGGAATGTTTTTCTCATTTCATGCTCCGACCTATAAAATTGCTAAAATGAAGTATAACGGAGGCGGGGATTGGTATGCAAACCGGACTGCCCTTCCTAATCTGATCAGCTTCTGCAATAAAAACATAGGAACCAATTTTGATACTGAGGAGGCAATAGTAGAAGCGGGAAGCATAGATCTGTTTAATTACCCATTCGTTTATCTGACAGGTCATGGGAATATTGTGTTCTCTGATCAGGAAGCACTGAATATCCGAAAGTATCTGACAGGGGGTGGATTTTTGCATATTGATGATAATTATGGCTTAGATCAATTCATCCGTCCACAGATGAAGAAAGTGTTTCCTGAACTTGATTTTGTGGAATTGCCATCTAATCACATTCTTTATAATCAAAAGTTTAAATTTCCTGCCGGACTTCCAAAGATTCATGAACATGATGGTAAACGGCCTCAGGGACTTGCACTTATTTATAAAGGAAGAATAGTTTGTTATTATACTTTTGAATGCGATCTTGGTAATGGGTGGGAAGATGCAGGAACCTATGCAAGCGATTCGGAAGAGTCCCGCCAAAAAGCGCTAAAAATGGGCTCAAATCTGGTTCAATACGCCTTAACACAATGATATATGCTTAAGATAAAGGTAAATGATAAGTTCAATTTTGAGGTCGCAAAAGAACAGGATGTTAGCTTTGTAAATGGGCATGCAATCAATGCAGATATAGTCAGAATCAATGACCGTACCTTCCATATATTACACAAGGGCAGATCCTATAATGCAGAGCTTATTCAAATAAACAGAGAGGAAAAATCCTGTTCAGTTAAGGTGGGCACAAATATTTATTCGATGCAGATGACGGATCAGTTTGATGAACTGCTTCATCAGCTTGGCATGGATAATTTAAAAGCTGCCAAAGTTTCAGAAGTCAAAGCCCCAATGCCTGGTTTAGTGATCAGGATTCTGGTTGCTGAGGGAGATGAAGTAGAAAAGGGAGGTAATTTGTTTGTTCTTGAGGCAATGAAGATGGAAAATATTATAAAGGCTCCAGCCGATGTAAAAATAAGATCGATCAAAGTAAAGTCGGGAGACAAGGTCGAAAAAAATCAGGTTGTGATGATCTTTGCCTGATCTCTAAAGCTCAATTAAATTTTCTTTAGGAAAACACAGCATTCCTTGAATAATATTTCTTCCCGCAAATAAATATTGTTTATTTTCAAGCATATTTAAGCTTAAAAATAAGAATAGTCCTGATGGCAATAGAAATTAAAACCAAGGGTGAACTTTACGATGTTTGTATCGTAGGTTCCGGTGCTGGCGGTGGAATGGCTGTAAAAGTGTTAACTGAAGCCGGACTGAAGGTGGCATTACTCGAAGCAGGTCCCGATTATGATCCTGCAAATCCTGAACAGAAAACTCAGCTTAAATGGCCTTACGAATCACCCCGAAGAGGTGCAGGTACAAACCGTGCCTTTGGTGATTTTGATGCTGCTTATGGCGGATGGGAAATTGAAGGAGAACCCTACACAAAAAAGAATGGAACTGAATTCGATTGGTTCAGATCACGTATGCTCGGCGGAAGAACCAATCACTGGGGAAGAATATCCCTTCGTTTTGGCCCGAAAGATTTTAAACGACATGATTTTGATGGTTTAGGTGATAACTGGCCTATTGGTTACGATGATGTTAAGCCCTATTACGACCGGATTGATAAAATGATCGGGGTTTTCGGTACTAAGGAGGGAATCTATAATGAGCCTGATGGCTATTTTCTACCTCCACCCAAGCCAAGACTTCATGAGCTAATGATTAAAAAGGCTGCAAATAAGATTGGAATCCCTGTCATTCCATCTAGGCTATCTATTTTAACAAGACCGGTGAATAATGATCGGGGTTCCTGTTTCTTCTGTAACCAGTGTAACCGGGGTTGTTCTGTACATGCCGATTTTTCTTCATCAACCTGTCTTGTTAAACCCGCAAGGAAAACAGGAAATGCTGATGTTTATGTTAATGCAATGGCAAGGGAGGTTCTTACCGACCGGGAAGGCAAAGCTACCGGCGTATCCTATGTTGATAAAACAGATATGCAGGAATATCAGGTAAATGCAAAAGTTGTTGTTCTGGCTGCAAGTGCCTGCGAGTCTGCCAGATTATTATTGAACTCTAAATCCAGTGCACATCCAAATGGTCTGGCTAATTCAAGTGGAATGGTGGGTAAGTACCTGCATGATTCTACCGGTGCATCACGGGGGGCATTTATCCCACAGCTGATGGACAGGAAACGCTATAATGAGGATGGTGTTGGTGGGCTTCACCTATATATACCATGGTGGCTCGACAATAAAAAACTTGATTTTGCCCGCGGCTACCACATTGAATTCTGGGGTGGCCTTGGTATGCCATCATACGGTTTCGGTTTCGGAATGGAAAAAATGAATGGAGCGTTTCCAGGAAAAGATGGTAAAATGAAAGCTGCAGGGGGTTATGGGGCCTCTTTGAAAGATGATTACCGCAGATATTATGGTTCAACAGTTGGATTTGCCGGTCGTGGAGAGAGCATTCCCAGAATAGAGAACTACTGTGAAATTGATCCGGATGTAGTTGATAAATATGGAATTCCTGTTTTGAAATTTAATTACAACTGGACTGACCAGGAGATAAAGCAGGCTAAACATATGCAGGATACTTTTGAAGAGATTATTGATTCTATGGGTGGGATTGCCAGTGGAGTTAAACCTGGCGAGGATAAGAAATACGGTTTGGAAGCACCCGGAAGAATTATTCACGAAGTTGGAACAACCCGTATGGGTGATGACAAGAATAAGTCGGTTTTAAATAAATACAATCAGGCTCATGACGTAAAAAATCTGTTTGTAGTTGATGGTGGTGCGTTTGTTTCTCAGGCTGATAAGAATCCAACCTGGACTATTCTTGCCCTCTCTTTACGCGCATCAGAGTATATCGTTGATCAGTTAAAAAAGCAAAATATTTAATCAGATGAACAGAAGAGATTCACTCAAAGCACTGGCTGTTGGAACAGTAAGTGTTGGGACCTTGCTAACATCATGCGATAAAAAGGATGGAGCACAATCTGCCGGAGAAGATAAGGCCGGAGTATATGGCCGTACAGCCGAAGAAAAACTGATTGATGAGAAACTGATGGCTGAAAAGTTCTTCAGTGCATCTGAAATGAGCACAATAACAGTATTATGTGATATCATCATCCCCCGTGACGAAAAGTCGGGGAGTGCAAGTGATGCCAAAGTGCCCGAGTTCATTGAGTTTATTGTAAAAGATCAGCCGCGGTATAAAATCCCGATGAGAGGTGGTTTGAAATGGCTGGATGTGAAGTCACTTAAACTTTTCAAAAAATCATTTACCGAGGCCTCTAAAGCACAGCAGATCGAACTCGTTGAACTGATCGCATT
>CAYJAM010000072.1:0-9386 GCA_964367725.1 uncultured Sphingobacterium sp.
AGAAAGTGCCTGGTTTACCAATGACTCCATCAGGGCAGTTATTGCCCAGGCTGATCCAAAAGGCCTCAAAAAGATTCCTGTAACTATTGATCCATCTAACAGAAACGCAGCATTTACGATAGCTATTCAGGATGGCAATACGAGTCTGAGCTTTAAAAACACTTCTGCCTTGGAGCAAAAACCTGTGCGTGTCGACACTTCCACAATCCGGATTGCGGTTTACACTGATAACTTCAAAAAAGATGCAGAATACCTGAATGCAGCGATCAGAGCAATCCAAAAATATACTCAAAGAAAGATCGAGTTAAGTACTGCCAAATCAGGATTGATAAACGGAGCTCAAAACATAGTATTCTGGCTTTCTGAAAAAATGCCCTCTGAATCTCAGATCAGGAACCTCAGGGCAGGTTCCTCCCTGTTTATTTATCATAAAGGTAAAATTGAGGAAGTAAACAGCCTGATCGTATTGCCTGAACACTCATTGCAAAAAGAAGCAATCGCTCTAAAAAAGAGAATACCATTGGCTGAACGTTCAAAAAATAATTTTGCGATCTGGGAGGATGGATTCGGGCAGCCATTACTCGATCAGGAAATCACGAATAAAGTAAAGCTTTACCATTTTTATTCCCGTTTCAACCCTGAATGGAACGGACTGGTCTGGAATGAAGATTTTGCAAAAATTCTAATACCACTTATAATTCCAGATTTACGGAATCATTCATCTGAACTTTATGACCGAAGATCGCTTACTAAATCATTGATTATCCCTGCAAAGGCAGAAATTAAATCAGGAACTGTTTTAAAAAATCCTGGATCAGATCTTAAACATGTCTTCTGGATAAGTCTGATGCTCCTCTTTCTTACCGAACGCTGGCTATCATTCAGGAAAAATATAAACTGAGATGGAGAATATGGAGGGGAAAAGATATATCAATAAGATCAGGAATCTCTGGATCAGCTCATGGCTGCTTTCTTCGATTTT
Organism: uncultured Sphingobacterium sp.; assembly: GCA_964367725.1. Lineage (GTDB taxonomy): Bacteria > Bacteroidota > Bacteroidia > Sphingobacteriales > Sphingobacteriaceae > Daejeonella. The sequence continues at coordinate 983 of CAYJAM010000072.1, forward strand.
AATTGCTGCATCGATCGCTGTCCTGAACTTCTTCGTCTGGTCTGAATTTGCACAAGTTTCTATCTGGTGGATTCCGGCAATTTTTATTCCCCTCTTGACCGCATTTGTCCTGAGATCAGGAATTTTGAATCTTAGCCTGAATGAAGTTAGCCGGATGCTGAATCAAAGTTATCCTCAGCTCGAAGAAAGTTCAGATCTGTTTCTAAAAGAAGAAAATACCCTCAACACCCTTGAAAAACTCCAAATCAGGAAAATTGAACCCGAATTAAGTATTCTTAAAGCACCCGTTTCAATCTATCGCCGCCTGAAGATCTCTGCCCTGATCTTTTCCGCTTCCCTGATCATTTCCTTGATATTAAGCAGGTATGACCTGCTTAACAAAATCGACATCGCTCAGATAGCAGGGAAAAGTTCAGATCTGCCAGAGCTAAAAGAGACCATACTCCCCGGCATAGAATCACTGAGCCTGAAGATCAGTCCGCCGGCATACACCAAAAAGCCATCAAGATCACAAAAACAATTTTCAGCAAAGCTTGAAGAAGGGTCAATACTAAGCTGGGAAATTGAGACTGATCAGCCGGTTAAAAGTCTGGAATTCATTTTCAATGATAAGCAAAGCATGAGTCTGCGTGTACTGAACAGTGAAAAGACAAGATGGGCATTCAATAAAAAAATAGACAGCTCCGGATTTTACCAGCTGAAAATGGATGGTAAACTTTCAGAACTCTACAAACTTGAAGTGATAAAAGATCTGCCTGCTGTCATCAGGATTATCAGTCCGGCGCAATACAGCAGCATCGACATCGGCCAACCTAAAAAGACTCTATTAAATCTGCAGATCAATGATGATTATGGAATTGCAGATGCATTTATTTCGGCAACCATCAGCCGTGGAAAAGGTGAAGGCGTACAGTTTAAAGATCAAAAAATCAGTCTTGCAGCATCATTTGGTGGCGACAGCCAATATCAGTTTAAGAAAACACTGGATCTTGAGGCCATGGGAATGGCTCCTGGCGATGAATTATATTTTTTCATTAACGCAAAAGACAGCCGGAGGCAGGAAAGCCGTTCAGATGTTTACATCGTCACCATTCAGGATACGGCTCAATTGATGAGTATGGATGGTATGCTTTCTGGAGTAAATCTGGTTCCTGAATATTTCAGAAGTCAGCGGCAGATCATCATTGATACTGAAAAGCTGATCAAAGAAAGGAACCAGATCAGTGAAACGGAGTTTAAGAACCGCAGTAATAACCTGGGGATGGACCAAAAACTTTTGCGAATGCGTTATGGTAAATTTCTGGGCGAAGAAACAGATGAAGAGATTGGAGAGGAACATGAAGATCATGCTGAGAATGAAGCCGCTGATTTTGGCAATGCCGAAAAAATGCTTGACGGCTATGCCCATAAACATGATATCGCTGAAGATGCCACCTTCTTTGAGCCTGAACTTAAAGCACAGCTTAAAGCTACTCTGGCGGAAATGTGGAGTGCTGAATTGCGATTGCGTACCTATAAACCTGAAGAGGCGCTGCCTTTTGAATATAAGGCCCTTCGCCTCCTGAAAGATCTGCAGCAAAAATCAAGAGTATATGTTGCTAAAACTGAATTCAAAGCTCCTCAAATTAAGGCAGAGAAAAGACTTAGTGGCGAACTTGATAAAATTAGCCAGCCTCTGGCTGAACGGAAATCAACAAAGACCGAAGACCGGCAAAACTCAGTAAAAAGAGCTACCGCAGTGCTTGCACGTTTAAAAAATGGCGACAAACTGAGTGCTCAGGAAAGTACAATCCTGAAAGATTCAGGAACTTTACTGGCTGAAAAGGCCTCTGCAGAACCGGCAGAATTTCTGAGTGCCCTGACTGCCTTAAGGAGGATCATGAATACCGATAGCAAATCAAAACCTGCAGACATTTTGAGTGTTGAAGCCGCCTTTCAGAAAATGATCAGGGATGAGATGAAAGTACCGCAGGCTAAGAGTACCGGACCGGGATCGGCTCTTTCGAAGGAGTATTTCAACAATTTAAATCGGAACAGGCCTTAATATGGAGAACAGCTATATCATCATATCAACACTTGTTCTGCTGGGATTTCTACTGCTGAAAGAAATACAGCGTAAGAATAAAGCCAACCTGATCCTCAGGATTGCTGCCACTTGTCTTGCTGCTATTGCCCTGATCTTCATCGCAATACCGATAACTTATCAAAAGAAAGCAGACACAAAGGATGAAAATACAGCTATTTTAATCACAGAAGGATTTCACAAAGACAGTCTTGGAAAATTTAAAAATATACCAGCCTATACTACAAATCCTGTTGTAGCTAATGATATCCGATCTGTCAAACTGGTACCTGATCTCGAGGGTTTTCTGGCTATGAATCAGCAGTTTTCTAAATTTCACGTATTGGGTTACGGGCTTGAGGCTAAGGAATTAGAATTGATAAGAGATAAAAATCTGGTTTTCCATCCTTCTCCCCTTCCTTCAGGTCTACAATCAATACATTGGAACAAAACTATCAAAACAGGAGAGCAGCTTGTGCTGAGCGGAAATTACCTGAACAGCAGTAATAACCCTGTAAAACTGATACTAAATGGTCTGGGAACGAATTTAGATTCATTGAATATTCCTGCCGGCAAGTCGGAGAACTTTCAGTTAAAAACTATTCCAAAACATCTTGACAAAGCTGTTTATACCTTGATCGGCATTGCCGAAAATGACAACATCCTGAATGAAAAAATACCGGTATTTGTTGAGTCTCAGGCTTCATTAAAGGTTCTTATACTATCCTCCTCTCCTGATTTCGAAAATAAATTCCTGAAGAACTGGCTGTTTGAAAATCAATACGCTATCGCTGTTCATTCAGCAATCAGTAAAAATAAATTCAGTACCGAATTTTTAAATAGTACAAGGATCAATCTGGATCGCATTGCGCCCTCTGTTCTTGAAAATTTCGATGTATTGATCAGTGATCCGAATGAATTATCGGCCCTTAGTCGTGCAGAAAATCAGGCCGTACAAAATCAACTAAGCAATGGAATGGGTCTCATCATGATTGCTGACAGCATCCCTGCAGCTGAAGGATTTTTCAATAGAATTTTCGAAACCAAAGCTTTAGTTCGTGCAGATGAAAAAACGATCAGTCTGCACTGGGATGATTACAATACAAAAAAAATGACTCTGGGCTCTTCAGGCTCATTCAGAATACTTCCAAAAGATGGGAATCAGGCACTGGTAAAGGATGATAAAGCGAATATTATGGTAAGCAGCAAACTATCCGGCAGAGGCAGAATCCTGCTCAGCAGTATTACTGATACCTATACCTGGATGCTTGGGAATGATCTCAGATCTTACTCTTCTTATTGGTCAGAACTTATCGGCAATGTTGCAAGGAGGAAAGAATTAAATTCAGTTTGGGCATTAAAAGATCCTATACCTGTGCTTAATCAGGAGACATCAATCAATCTAGAAACCGGTTCTGATTCTATTCCTGTTGCCCGTTCAGAGGGGGACTTGTTAAAATTCAAACAGAATCCGGTTCTGGGATTCCAATGGACAGCCCCATACTGGCCTCAAAAAACCGGCTGGCATTTACTTGAAGCTGGAAATTCTCAAAATACAATGCAGAACTGGTTTTATGTTTATAATAAAGAGGACTGGGCATCAGTTAAGGCCATCGAAAAAATAAAGAATAACAATAAGGTCTCAGAAAACACGCTCACGGGAAGCAGTGAACAAAATAGTGTAGAAAGATATTATCGGGAGACTGTCCCGCCTGCTTATTTCTTCATATTATTCCTACTTTCTTGTACATATTTATGGCTTGAAGCAAAAAAGTTTTAACTTCAATTTATTAAACCATCCCGGTTCTATTTCGGGACAACTCTACTAACCAATTAACAGGAGGATAACGTATTGAAAAGAAGTGAATTTCTCTACCTGAGTGGAATGGGAGCCGGTGCATTTATGCTTCCCGGACTTTCGCTCATGGGTAATCCCATTGATCCGGCGCAGGCTTTGGATGGTATGGATGTAAGAATTAAAAAAGCATTAGCTGATGTGGCATTGAATGCTGCACGTTCAAAGGGTGCCAGCTATGCTGATATCCGAATTGGCAGGTATTTGAACCAGTTTGTTGCTACCCGCGAAAACCGGGTGCAGGGAGTGGCTAATACCGAGTCCTACGGAGTAGGAATCCGCGTAATTGCTGATGGATGCTGGGGCTTTGCCTCATCAAACAATGTCGAAAAGGAAGATATTGCCAAACTTGCTGAAAGAGCTGTGGCTGTTGCAAAGGCAAACGCCAAAATTCAGGGAGAGCCTGTGAGACTTGCCCCGCAAAAGGGTTATGGTGAGGTTAGCTGGAAATCTCCGATCGAGCGTAGTGCTTTTGAAGTTCCGGTAAAGGAAAAAGTTGACTTGCTGCTCAGCACCAATGCCATTGCCATGCAGGGCGGTGCAAGCTTTGTTAATTCGGTAATATTTGCTGTAAACGAACAGAAATATTTTGCTTCTACTGATGGTTCCTATATTGATCAGGATATCCACCGGATCTATCCGAACTTCACGGTGACCAAGATCGACCGCAGCAGCGGTAAATTCGATACTATTCGCTCCTTAAGTACCCCGATGGGTATGGGTTATGAGTATCTTGAACCTAAAGAAAGCAGTAAAGTCAAAGGAATTGTAACCCGATACAAAGATCGTTACGACATATTGGAAGATATAAAGGCCGCCACAGCAAATGTGGATGAGAAAATGAAGGCCAAATCGGTTGAACCTGGCAAGTATGACATGGTTCTTGATCCTTCCCACCTATGGCTAACCATACATGAATCTGTCGGTCATCCAACAGAATTGGATCGTGTTCTTGGATATGAAGCCAATTATGCCGGAACCAGTTTCTTAAGTCTGGAAAGAATGAATTCCAAAAAATTCAACTTCGGAAATAAACTGGTCAATGTTGTGGCTGATAAGACTCAAAAAGGTTCATTGGGTGCTGTTGGTTACGATGATGAAGGTGTGGCATGTAAAAAATGGGACATTGTGAAAGATGGTATTCTGGTCAACTTCCAGGCTACCCGTGATCAGGCCCATATGATTGGCTTAAATGAATCACAAGGGTGCTCCTATGCTCAAAGCTGGCAGGATGTACAGTTCCAAAGGATGCCGAATATTTCTTTACAACCCGGAAAAGCGAAACTGAGTGTTGACGATATGATCAAAAATGTAGAAAAGGGTGTTTATATCATCGGTGATGGATCTTTCTCAATTGATCAGCAGCGCTATAATTTCCAGTTCGGCGGACAGATGTTCTACGAGATCAAAGAAGGTAAGATTGTTGGAATGCTTAAGGATGTGGCTTATCAATCGAATACTCAGGAATTCTGGAATGCCTGCGGAGCAGTTTGCGATGAAAGTGACTACCGTCTGGGCGGGGCTTTCAACGACGGAAAGGGTCAGCCAAGCCAGTCGAATGCAGTTTCACACGGTTGTTCAACCACACGGTTTAATGGAGTTAATGTTATAAACACAGCAAGAAAAATATAAGATATGGGCATTTTAAGTAAAGAAGAAGCTCAGGCAATTCTGAAAAAAGCATTGAGCTTTTCGAAAGCAGATGAGTGTGAAGTTAGCCTGAATGGCAGCGAGGGTGGTAACATCCGTTATGCACGTAATGCGGTTTCAACTGCAGGCGATATGAGTTCTATGGGACTGGCGATCAGTTCAACATTCGGCAAAAAAACCGGATCAGCAACGATCAATGAATTTGATGATGCATCGCTTGAAAAGGTCGTCAGAAGATCTGAAGAACTGGCTCAACTGGCACCTGCAAATCCTGAATACGTTTCACTCGAAGGACCAAAAACCTTTGCTGATTCAATCACTTTTAATCCGGCAACTGCTGCGGTCAATCCCGATATCAGGGCTGAAGCGGTCAGAAAAAGTCTTGAAGTAGCAAAAGCGGCAAATCTTGAAGCAGCCGGATTCCTTGAAAACACGACCAGCTTTAGGGCGATCATGAATTCCAAGGGACTTTATGCTTATAACAAGGATACAGATGTATCATTCTCTGTAACTACCAGAAATCAGGCAGGTACTGGATCGGGATACGTCAGCAATAGTTTTAATGATATCTCAAAACTGGATACGCTGGCACTAACTAAAATTGCTGCAGGCAAAGCCAATGGATCGGCAGGTGCAAGGGCCATAGAACCCGGAAAATATACAGTCATCCTTGAACCGCTGGCGGCCAGTGACATGCTTTCTAACCTGGTCAGGGGATTTGATGCACGTGGTGCCGAAGAAGGACGAAGCTTTATGAGCAAAAAAGGAGGCGGAACCCGTCTGGGTGAGCAATTGTTCAATGAGCAGGTCAATATTTATTCAGATCCCTTTAATCCTGAACTTCCCGGAGCAACCTGGAATGGTGACGGGCTTCCTGTTGAAAGGACCAGCTGGGTAGAAAAAGGTGTCGTTAAGAACCTGAGTTATTCACGTTTCTGGGCACAAAAGAAGGGTGTAAAAGCCATCCCAGGTGCCGGTAGAATCATCATGGAAGGTGGAACCACATCATTGGAAGACCTGATTAAGGGTACTGAAAAAGGGATTCTGGTAACCCGTTTCTGGTATATCCGGAGTGTAGATCCTCAAACATTACTTTTAACCGGCTTGACCAGGGATGGTACCTTCTATATTGAAAACGGAAAAATTATGTTCCCGATCAAAAACTTCAGATTCAATGAGAGTCCGATCATAATGCTGAATAATGTGGAGGCACTTGGGAAAGCTGAACGAAATGGTAATATGATCGTTCCACCAATGAAGATTCGGGACTTTACCTTCTCTTCCCTTTCTGATGCAGTCTAAAATCATTACACTATTTAACTCATAATTAATAAATTATCGTTTTGAGAAGAAGAGATTTTCTATATCTATCAGGAATTGGAGTTGGTGCATCCATGCTGCAATCGGTGCCGGTAATTGGCCGGGATATCGCCCTGGAAGAAGCATTGATGCCGATTGAAACCGCATTAAAAAAGCGCCTTGCTGATGTGGCATTGAATGCTGCAAGATCAAAAGGCGCAACTTATGCAGATGTCAGGATTGGAAGATACCTGAATCAGTTCTTAACTACCCGCGAAAACCGGGTTGAGAACATCAGCAATACCGAATCCTATGGTATGGGAATCCGGGTTATTGCCAATGGCAGCTGGGGCTTTGCCTCTATTGATCAGTTAACTGAAGACAATATTGCTCGCGCGGCAGCTACTGCTGTTCAGATTGCAAAAGTGAACTCAAAGCTGCTTACTGAGCCGGTAAAACTTGCCCCTCAAAGAGGTTATGGGGAAGTCAGCTGGAAAACTCCGATTGAGAAAAATGCCTTTGAGATTCCGATCAAAGAAAAAACTGAACTTTTGCTTGCAGTGAATGATGCTGCCATGAAAGGTGGTGCCAATTACATCAATTCATCCCTTTTTCTGGTGAATGAGCAGAAGTACTTTGCTTCTACCGAGGGTTCATACATTGATCAGGATGTACACCGGCTCTGGCCAACTTTCACGGTGACTAAAATAGATCCTAAATCAGGGAAATTTGAAACCCGGAATTCGCTCAGTTCTCCAATGGGTATGGGTTATGAATACCTGATACCAAAGAAGGAGGAAGAAATCGACGGTTTATTTACGATCTACAAGAATCGCTACAATATGCTGGAAGATGTGACAACCGCAACCCGGCATGTGGATGAAAAGCTGAGATCTAAACCTGTAGAAGCCGGAAAATACGATCTGGTGATCGATCCTACCAATTTGTTTCTGACCATTCACGAATCAGTGGGTCATCCTTCAGAACTCGACCGTGTTTTGGGCTATGAAGCCAATTATGCCGGAACAAGTTTCCTGACCCTGGATAAATGGGAGAGCAAGAAGTTCAACTTCGGAAGTAAGATCGTCAACTTCGAGGCAGATAAAACTCAGAAAGGCTCATTAGCGGCAGTTGGTTACGATGATGAGGGTGTAAAATGCAAGAACTGGGATATCATTAAAGACGGGATCCTGGTTAACTACCAGACTATCCGCGATCAGGCACATATTTTAGGCCTGCCCGAATCACAGGGATGCTGCTATGCCGACAGCTGGAGCAGTGTACAATTCCAGCGCATGCCTAATGTTTCTTTGAAACCGGGCAAGGCCGCACTTAGTCCGGCGGATATGATCAAAAACGTTGAGAAAGGAATCTACATTTTCGGACGTAACTCCTATTCAATCGACCAGCAACGGTATAACTTCCAGTTCAGCGGACAACTTTGCTTCGAGATCAAAGAAGGCAAGATCGGCGGATTGTTGAAGGATGTTGCCTATCAGGCAAACACTCAGGAGTTCTGGAATGCATGTTCAGCCATT
>CAYJAM010000073.1:0-9350 GCA_964367725.1 uncultured Sphingobacterium sp.
TATGGATAATGTGGGCGATATAGATGCAATGGCTCAGCACTCCATATTTATCTTAAAAAACGATAAACAACTGGCTTTATTTAAGGAAGGGGCACTTAAGCGTGCACAGCAATTCGATCTGAGCCTGATACTGCCGGTTTATGAGCAGTATTATATGGATGTATTGAAGGAGGCTGCTTCTAAATAATCCGATTCGAATTCGATTCAATTCACCGTCATTTCGATGAGCGAAATGGATTGGTGTATTTAAAATATTTTAAACGCGAAGAGAAATCTCATGCAGACTGGTAACTCCTGATCAATAGATTTCTCCACAGCACGAATTACAACATTAAGAAGAAAATGCTGCCGCTGTGTTCGAAATGACGGAATCCAACCCGTCATTCGATGTGCTTAAGGCAGACAGAGTTCTAAACCCTGTCTGCCTTGTTTAAACCCTGTCAGTCTTAATAAAAAAGCCCTTCCTGAATTTTCAGGAAGGGCTTTTTTATTAGAAACGAATAATTATTGTTTCGGAGCGGCAGCAGCCACAGGTGCTGTTCCCGGAATGATATTTACTACATCCAATTCAAAAACCAATGGTGAGAAAGGAGGAATTCCCTGATTTCCCTGCTCCCCGTAAGCCAGTTTAGAAGGCAGAATCAGCGTAGCTTTTGCACCCTTGTTTAAAAGCATCAATCCTTCTTCAAATCCTGGAATTGAACCACCCAATCCAACTGGGAGTTTCAATGGCTCATATGGACGCTGAGGATTAAATGTTCCATTTTTCTTTGCAACATCAGGTAAACTGCTATCAAATACTTTTCCACTTAAAAACATGCCGGTATAGTTTACAACAACTGTATCACCCAGATTTGGTTTTGCTCCGGTACCTTCTTTGGAAACTACATAATTCAAACCTGAAGCTGTAACTTTAGGTTTCAGGCTTTTTGCAGAAACGTAAGCCTTAACTTTAGCAACTTCTGCAGTTTTAGCCTGCTCCATTTCTGCTTTTAGAAATTCGTCGATCTTACCACGGAAAAGACTATCATTTAATGATCCTTTTGGAATTACCTTGTCAATTTTAATGGTATAAACCAGGTATTTTTTAGTGGTATCAGAAGGTTGTGGGCGACCCATTTTCTGTACCATTGAGTCAATGTTGATCTTAAAAGTTGCACTATCACCTTCACTTAGAAGTCCAAGAGCTGCAAAAAGGTCCCCTTTAAAGACCGATTTTTCTTTAACTAATAAAGAGGGACGATCATAATCATAAGAACTGTAAAGAACTGAATCACCTTCAGTTTTCTCAATTGCTTTAAAAGCTACAAAATCACCTTCTTTAATTGTTTCGCCAGATTTGTCAGTGTGGATCTTGTACAACATATCCCCTTCACCCTTGTCAAAATTGTTGCAAGCCGTTAATCCCGTAACTGCCAGCCCTAATACGATTACTAATTTTTTCATTTGTTTTTTTATTGTTTTGAAATATACATTGTTTTTTAATTGAATCAATCAGGAGATGAAATATTTTCTTTTTTTGTTAAAAACACCTGAGAGCTTCTTCTGAATTTAATTTATTGTTTTTACTGTTATAAATTTAATTTTAGGTTAAAATTCCGATTATTAAATCAATTGTGATTTGTACTCTGGCAATATCAGATTAAATTTTTCTCTGACAGTTTCTATATTATCATTCGAAAAGCCACCTGCTGCATTTTTATGACCGCCACCATTGAAATATTTCTTACATATTTCATTTGCTGGGAAATCTCCGGTTGAACGTATGGATAACTTAACAACATCCTGTCTTTCAATTATGAGGATTGCAAGGCGGATACCGGTAATCGAAAGGGCATAATTTACAATGCCTTCGGTATCTCCGGTTGAAATTTTATATTCTTCAAGCTCCTGTTTTGTGATAACAATTATCGCTGAATTATATTCATTTAATACTTCCAGCTTATTCAGGAGGCAATGACCAAGAAATCGTAATCTGGTTTCTGAGAAATCATCATAAACAAGCTGATGAATTAATGTGTTATCGGCACCGCAATCAATCAGATCGGCAACAATCCTGTGTACATTGGATGTGGTTGATCTGAAGCGAAAAGACCCCGTATCGGTCATAATGCCTGTGTAGAGGCAGCTTGCAATATCTTTGTTTAACAGATGTCTGTCACCCATCACATTCACTATAAACTCATAAACTAATTGAGCAGTAGCGCATGCGCTGGTAGTCCAGAGCGTATAGTCCTCAAATCCTTCAGGCTCCAGATGATGGTCAATCAAAACTTTTTTTGCTTTCGATTCACGTACATAATTGCCCAACTCATAGATGCGCACCAGGGAATTAAAATCAAGGCAAAAAATCAGGTCAGCCGATGCGACCAATTGCTGTGATTGCTCAGGTTTTTCTGTATAAATGATTACATCAGAGTTGTTGGGCAGCCATTGTAAAAAAGTTGGATAATCTGTAGGCGTAATTACATTGACCTGATGCCCATTAAGGATCAGATAATTGTATAAACCTAAAGAAGACCCCATAGCATCACCGTCCGGTTTGGGATGTGTGGTAATAACAATGTGCTTTGGTTCAGCTAAAAACTCTTTTAGGGAGGCTAGTTCTAACATCTATTTAAAAAGAAATGCAAAGTTATTAAAATAAAGCTTCAAAACCGCTCATTTTTAAAAATCCTTTATCCTTTAATTTATTAGCAGTACTTTTGCAGCAATTTTGATAAAATAAGATGGCAACAAACAGAACTTTTACAATGATCAAGCCCGATGCAGTAGCCAATGGCCACACCGGAGCAATTTTGGATGATATTATCAAGGGTGGATTTAAAGTGATTGCTTTAAAATATACACGTTTGAGCAAGGATATTGCAGGGCAATTCTACGCAATACACAGTGAGCGTCCCTTTTACAAGGATCTGGTTGATTTCATGTCATCCGGACCGATTGTAGCAGCAATTCTTGAAAAGGATAATGCTGTTGAAGATTTCCGTAAGCTGATCGGTGCTACTGATCCAAGCAAAGCAGAGGCAGGTACTATCCGTAACAAGTATGCAAAATCTATTGATGCAAACGCAATTCATGGATCTGATTCAGACGATAATGCTGAAATAGAAGGACGTTTCTTCTTTACCGCATTCGAGCGTTTTTAATGCTAATTATACTGTCACCTTGTAATTTTACAGGGTGACAATATAAAACCCTTTCGATGAAAATTCTTCAAACCCGATTCATCATATTTTTTATTGTGATGCTGATTGTGCCCGCCGCTGTTTCTTATCTGGGGGGCTGGGATAGGAATGTGGATTATCTGTTTGTTCTCAAGGCATTCTCAATTGCCTTTTTTATGACAGTTTTATATTACCTGATGGTAAAAAACTACAACGAGAAAAAGAACTAGTTACAGGAAGATAATTTCATCTATAATACTGCTTCCTGCGCGTTCATTCATCTTTTCAATAATATTGGAACGCATCATCAAGAGTTCATTTTTAATCACGGCAGATTCAAGCCTTATAAATAACTTGCGGTCGCGAATAAAGATATCCTTGGTACGGTTAGCAATTGCTTTTCCCATCATTTCTGGCCATGCTACGACTAATGCGGTCTCGTCGAACTTTCTTCTCAGTTTGTAAACCTGAAGCATCTGTTCTATCGCATCTTTAAGTGGTTTGTCGTTTGTACGGCTCATAATTAGGAGATTATTGAATCCCTGTTTTTAAATTTAAGAAAATCTGTTCTGAATGAGGGATTATTATTCGGCAATATTTCCTTTTTCGATATCAAAGATATTTACCGGAACATCCAGCTTAACGAAAATATTCTCAATTCTGTCCCTGCTGGTGTCGGTAATAAATATCTGCCCAAAATCCTTGTCAGAAACCATTTTCATTAGCTTGGTGGTTCTGGCATCATCCAGTTTATCAAAAATATCATCCAGAAGGAGCAAGGGTTCAAATCCCTTTTGCTGATGCAGAAAGGTGTATTGCGCAAGTTTTAAGGCTATAAGAAATGATTTTTGCTGACCCTGGGAACCAAACTTTTTCAGCGCCATTCCATGAATGCTAAAACTCAGCTCATCCTTATGGATTCCGCTGGAGGTGCGCTCGAGTATTCGGTCGCGTTCCAGATTTCTGCTTAAAATAGTGGAGAAATCTTCCTGAAGCAATGGTGAGTCATAAAGTAGTTCAACCTGTTCAGCATCTTCACTCAGATATTGATAATGTTTATTGAAGATGTCCGTAAATATCTCCATAAAGGCTTTGCGTTTTTCGAAGATCTTATTACCTGATATTACAAGCTGATCATCATAGATCTCCATTAGTGCTGCATCATAATTACCTGAGACTGCAATTTGTCTTAACAGGGCGTTTCTGTTCACCAGACTCCGGTTATAATTGATCAGTTCATCCAGATATAGGCTGTCAGTCTGAGAGATCACATTATCTATGAACTTTCTTCGTTCTTCGCTGCCTTCTATGATCAGACTGATATCATTTGGAGAAATCATGACCAATGGGAAGAGACCTATGTGGTCGGCTAAGCGCTGGTATTCTTTTTTATTTCTTTTGAATTTCTTTTTCTGACTTCGTTTTAATCCGCAATAGATCACCTCATCGGTATCATCTTTTCGGAACGTTCCCTGTATCATAAAAAGATCTTCACCCTGCCTGATTTGTTGACTATCAATAGGGTTGAAATAGCTCTTGCAAAGTGATAGATAGTGAATCGCGTCAAGCAGATTCGTTTTTCCGGCCCCATTATTCCCGGTAAAAGCATTCACAGTATCCGAAAAAATTAACTCAGCTTCAGAATAATTCTTGAAATTAATAACGGATAATTTTTGAAGCCACATAGTTGATGCCTGTGCTGAGAAGCGCTTTTACAAATTTAGTCTTTTCAGCTTGTTTTACTGTCCAAATAAAAAAAATCAATCTGTCTGATTTAAAAGTTGATACTTAGTACGAAAAATGTATTTTTGCGGAATTGGATTTAGTGAAACGGTTTACAACTTTTAATATACAAATGTCAAAAGATCAAAAAGATAACGTAACAGAGACTGACAATCAGCTTGGAAATACAAGCAAATTTGTTCAGGAAAATGCTAAAAGCTTAGCTGTAATTGCGGCTGCTATTATTGCTTTAGTGCTATTATATTTCGGTTACCAAAATTTCTACCTTGCCCCAAGGGCAGAAAAAGCAGCCAATGAAATGTACAAGGCTGAAGAATATGTGGCCATAGACTCCCTGAAAGACAGGGCAATTAAAGGAGATGGTTCATATCCGGGTTTTGAAAAAATCGCGGATGAATATTCAAGCACCAAATCTGCAAATCTTGCAAACGCCTACCTGGGAGGTCTTTATCTTCAGAAGGGTGAATATCAAAAAGCAGTTGATGCACTTGGGAAATATAGCAGCACCGGTAGCCCTGTAATTGATCCGCTTGTATTGGGAATGCTTGGAGATGCATACAGTGAATTGAAAGATTACAGTAGAGCTATTACTTTCTACAAGAAAGCTGCTGATAAGAATAAAAACACTTTTACCACTCCGCTTTTTCTTAAAAAATTAGGATTGGTTTATGAAGAGCAAAAGGAATTTAAATCTGCACTTGATACTTACAAGAAAATCAAAACTGATTTCCCTGAAAGTGTAGAGGCAGCCTCTGTAGATGCCTATATTGCAAGGGCTGAAGCAAGATTATAATTAAAAACATTTATAATGGTTGTTACCGTATATTACTGGTAACAGCCATTTATTATTTAGGAGCATGGCCAGCATATTAAAAAGTCTTTCAGATTTCTCACATATGGAGATTCCTTCAGGGAAAGATTATAGTATTGGTATTGTGGTTGCACAATGGAATGCAGAAATTACCGGTGCCTTATACTCTGGAGCTTGTTCCGCACTTTTAAAAAATGGGGTGCTCGAAGAAAACATTTTTACTGTTCAGGTTCCCGGAAGTTTCGAATTAACCAGTGGAGCTGATATTTTGCTTTCTTCTAAAGTGCTGGATGCGGTAATATGTTTAGGTTGTGTGATTCAGGGAGAAACTCCTCACTTTACCTTTATTTGTAATGCTGTGGCAAACGGATTGGTAAATGTTTCAATTAAACATAACAAACCAGTGGTATTTGGCGTATTAACAACAGATAATCAGCAACAGGCAAAGGATAGAGCCGGAGGAAAGCATGGGAATAAGGGTGAAGAGGCAGCAGTTACTGCAATTATGATGGCAGAGGTTCAGGCCAATGCCACTCTATAAATATTTTGTTTGATTATTGAATTAAAATCAATAATTTTAAAAAACCTTAAGCATGAAAAGAGTAATTATAGGTGTAATAGCCTTATTTATAGCCACAACCGTATTACAGGCATGTTCTTCCAAATTATGCCCGGCTTATGGTACCTATCCCAAATCAAGACGCTAATCCTTCTTTTTCCTGAAATTTTCAATTTGACCCGATCCTGACGGCTTGTCCGCGATTTTGTGGTATTTTTGCAGGCCAAACAAACTAGTATTTTCAATCATGAACTGGATAGATCTAAATAGTCAGGAACAATTACAGAATATCATTAATGCCGAAGGTTACAGCGTAATATTTAAGCATAGTACCCGTTGCTCGGTCAGCATGATGACGAAAAGAAGGTTTGAACATGATTGGAGCGAAATTCCTGAAGGAACACAGTTGTATTATCTCGATCTGATCAGTCACAGAGATATTTCAAATGCTATTGCGAATACATTCAATGTCCATCATGAATCTCCACAGCTTTTACTGATCAAAGGCGGTGAATGTATCTATGAAACTTCACATAGCGAGATATCTGCAGAAGATCTGGCTGAACAGATGCTTTAAGCTCAAAGCCCAAAGCTGAAAGCAGTTAATCTTTAAAATTGAAAACAATATTCTGAATCAGATCCGGGTGCAGGCTTTTTGCAACAGGACAATTTCTTGCTGATCTTTCCAGGATTGCCCGTTGTTTTTCGGTATAAATTATTTCAGGAAAATTGAAGCTTATTTGTATTTCACTTACTCTTCTCGGATCGGCTGCCATGATCTTGGTGATAGAACAGGTGCTGCCATCAATATTAATCCCATGCTCTCTTGCGGCAATTCCCATGATGGTGAACATACAACTTCCCAAAGAAGCTGACATCAGGTCGGTTGGTGAAAATGCTTCTGCTTTTCCCTGATTATCAAGTGGTGCATCAGTAATGATCGTGTTACCCGAATATATATGCTTTGCCTGGGTTCTCAGTTCTCCCTGGTAAATAGTTTCTATAGTTGCCATTTTGCGGATTCTTGTGTCCAAAAATAATTAAATTGTTGATTATCCTGTTAAATATTCAAGAGCATCCGATCTAAATACAGGTTATTGTCAAAAAAATGGATCATGTCCATCCTGCCACAATTCTTGTTAAAATTCTTTACTTTTGCATCATGATCGAACTACCGGTTATTCCAGTAAATCAAATGCAGCGCAAACCCGACTGGCTGCGGGTAAAGCTTCCGGTTGGGAAGGAATATGCACATGTAAGAGGCTTAGTAGATACCCATAAACTTCATACTATTTGTGAAAGTGGCAATTGCCCGAATATGGGAGAATGCTGGGGTGCCGGTACTGCTACTTTTATGATTCTGGGGAATATCTGTACCCGATCCTGCTCTTTTTGTGCAGTTGCAACAGGGAGGCCTCTAGCCGTGGATACAGATGAGCCTAATCGCGTGGCCAATTCGGTCCGTTTGATGCAGGTAAAGCATTGTGTGATTACTTCCGTAGATCGTGATGACCTTAAGGATGGAGGTTCCACAATCTGGGCCGAAACCATTAATACAATCCGTATAGAGAGCCCTGAAACTACACTGGAAACTCTTCTTCCAGATTTCAGAGGAATTTGGGAAAATCTGGACAGGGTACTTGCAACAAGACCTGAGGTCGTTTCTCATAATCTGGAAACAGTTCGTCGCTTAACCAAAGAAGTAAGGATTCAGGCTAAATACGATCGAAGTTTAGAATGCCTGCGCAGAATCAATGAAGCAGGTTTGCGGACTAAATCAGGAATTATGCTTGGTTTGGGAGAAACTGAAGAAGATGTTTATGAAGCGATGGCCGATCTTCTGGAGGTTGGAGTACATATTCTTACCCTGGGTCAGTACCTACAGCCGAGTCGCAATCATCATCCTGTTGTGGACTGGATCACACCAGAACAATTTGCGAAATACAAAGTCCGCGGACTTGAGATGGGATTCAAATACGTTGAAAGTGGACCGCTTGTGCGGTCATCATACCATGCAGAAAAGCATCTTTTTGAGTTCTAAGTAAACAACCGTTGCGATTTAACCCTTAGAAGCCTCACAGAAACCCTGTATCATTTCCGGCAACAAGAGTGTAAGCTCCCCGGGCGGAATACTATACATTCCCATTTCCTGATTTAATACATCACCGGTTTTTCCATGGATATAAGGAGCCAGTATTGCCGATTCTTTTGCGGTATATCCCTGTGCTAAGAATGCCGCGATCATCCCGCTTAATACATCTCCCATTCCACCAACAGCCATAGCCGGGTTGCCTGTAGGATTGATCAGGATATTGCCCTCCGGCAAGGCAATAAAGGTGTATTGGTTTTTTAAAAGGATAATCAGGTTTAATTCTTTCGCTTTTCTTTGTGCTAATGCCACCCGGTCCCACCAGGTAGCCGAAATTCCGAATAGTCGGTCAAACTCCTTCATATGCGGACAAAGAATGGTCTGCTTGGGTAATTTATGCAGAAGTGCTGGGTTTGCAGCGAGAATATTCAAAGCATCAGCATCGATAAGGATGGGGATATTAAATTCTAATGCCTGTTTTACCAGTTCTGTTGTACTTGCATTAGTTCCCAGTCCGGGACCAATAGCTATCGAATTAAACTTACCGGAATTTACTTCAGATTCTAATTCAGATCTGGATAAGGTCATCACTTCGGGCGCATAAGCATTTAAAGCCGGCATGCCATTTTCAGGGATACAGGCGGTAGTTAATCCAGCCCCGGAATGCAGGCAGGCATCAGCGCAGAGCAAAGCAGCTCCCATTGTTCTGGTATTGCCAGC
The DNA here is from genome assembly GCA_964367725.1 of uncultured Sphingobacterium sp. GTDB lineage: Bacteria > Bacteroidota > Bacteroidia > Sphingobacteriales > Sphingobacteriaceae > Daejeonella. The sequence continues at coordinate 9,090 of CAYJAM010000073.1, forward strand.
AATAATGAGGGCGTGGCCATAACTGCCTTTATGACTGAATGGTTTTCGGGTTTTGATCAAACCTTTCAAATCTTTTTCTTCAATGAGTTTCCATGGTCCGGGTAGGGATTGAATATAGGCCTCATCCAGGCCAATGTCCGCTACAATAAAGCGTTCAGTAGCATTTGCTGATTCAGGAAAGAAGAAATTAATTTTTGGCCGCTGGAATGTGATGGTCAGTTTTGCTTTCAGTATAGTGGCGCCCGGTTCAATTATTCCCTC
>CAYJAM010000074.1:0-6441 GCA_964367725.1 uncultured Sphingobacterium sp.
CAGACGTATTGTTGCGAAAGCCACGACCTCCTCTACAACTCTGAATAAATTACACTGTCCCCTAATTTTAACTCAGTTATATATTTCGTGCCTTTCACCGGACTAAAACCGCTGAAGAAATTAGACTTTAAATAAAGTACACTTACTTCATGGTTCACTAATTCCTTTTGAAGGGTATCCAGATCCAATCCCTTCTGCAAGCCATGATTGATGTAGAAAATTCCACTCACATTATTGAGCTTTAGGATTATGTTATCCTCGGAACCTTCACTAACTTTATCTACGGTCGTATTGATAACAATTGAATTATCTCTGCTGACCGGGATCGGACGGAATGCCAGATACAGCAAAGCAATGATTAATACAGTAAAAATTATTATCACTGTTTTACCTGAAAGATTTTTCATGATGGATTAGCCTGTTTATCAGCAAGATAATAAATAATATAGAGAAATGCACAGGCTTGTAATAGCGAAGAATAAGCCTACGCCTGCGTTAGCAATTGTGCAGGCGAAATAGGTTCAGAATATGAGATTAAACGAAAAAACAATATTCCTCTGTGGTGTACTTGGAGCGGCATTTTTTGTAATAACCTCACTTTTTGCAGGCTTTATTGCAGAAAATTATAATCCTATCCTGCAGCTTATCAGTGAGTCTATGTCCCAAGACCGGCCTTACTCAAAGGAGATTCGCTATTTCGGATATATTCCATCCGGAATACTGCTCATGATATTTGCCCTTGCAGCACCGGCTAATATGCCCCGATCAAAGCAGATCAGGCTGAGCTTTTATGGGATTGCATTATTTTATGGTTTAGCAACAATTCTTGTTGGAATTTTTCCTTGTGAAGCCGGATGCAATAAGGAAATGATTGACCCGGGTATCGCCCAGGTCATCCATAATCTGAGCGGACTCTTTACTTATATTGGAATGCCCCTCTGCCTCCTGCTAATTGGTTTGGGATTAAAGAAGGCCAACACCCGGGGACGATTATCGCAGGTCTCCAATTTACTTGGCATCGGTTCGGCTTTCTTTATTCTTATTTTATTTGCGAGCCCTTTAAGCCCTTATGCCGGATTAATCCAGCGCATTATTGAAGCAATTTTTGTTTTATGGATTGTGGGTTGTGCGATTTCTATCAAGAATCATGAAAATAGAATGCCTACTTAATAATGTTTCCTGAAGAACAAAACTTAATGAGATTGTTCATTTTAATCTTCTGTTAAAGTTTACCCATATCAATTGTAATCACTTTTTCAATTTAATTGCAATGACCCGGAACGGGTCAAATGTTTATAGAACATATTAGTCAGATATCCCGACCCCGAAGGTGGTCGCATGTAAAAAAGCGACACATACGACCACCTTCGGGGTCGAAAAACATTCCGAATGCTTTCTATAAACATGCGACCACCTTCGGGGTCGGCTGGACTCTTGTTCCAGTAATTAAAAACAAAAAAGCCTTCAGCATTAATCTGAAGGCTTTCTGCTTTCCATCCCGGCCTGATATCAGCAGCAGCAATAAAAGTTTACGGTAAAATTGCTGCCGGAGGATCAGGGCCGGGGGAAAATTTCAGGGATATTCCATACAATATCCCAAATCAACATTTTATATGATGTTCATGTTGTCAAAGCACCTCTGATGTATTTTATTAAATATTTTGCCCGGGGCGGGTATATCCTCCCTCCACAATTCCGGGTGCTCTTTCCTTGTAAATTTGCTGATCCTCTGGTGCCCAGGTTCCCAATCCGTCGACATACCTGTTAAACATGCAGAATGCAGCTGCAATCAAAACGGTATCATGGATCTCCTGATCTGTTGCTCCTTCGGCAATTGCATCCAGAATTTGCCGGTGGGCAACCATCTTTCCACCCCGCTGTACCCGTCCTGCGATTCCCAGCAGGGCTTTCATTTTGGCTGAAATTGGCGCTTCCGCAAAATTGCTTTTCACCTGTGTGATCAGATCACCATTTGCATCATCTAAATGAAAAGAAGCAACTGCCCCATGTACACTCTGGCAAAATAAACAGTCGTTAAGAGAGGATACATAAGTTGCAATCATTTCGCGCTCACCTTTCGTCAGGCTGCTTTCCCTGCACAGGAGTACATTGGCTAACCCGTTAAGTGCATCAGCGGCCTGCGGATCAAAGGCCATTAATCCCCTGATTCCGGGCAGATCATTCATCAAATCAATATGTGCCATTTTATTGTTGTTTAGGTAAAGTATAACCCTGCGCCATCCGCTCTCCCATTGCCTCATAAACTTCGGGCTCAGTGGGTGTAAGACTAGCCAGTCCATCCACATAGCGATTGAACATGCAAAAAGATGCTGCAATCAGAACCGTATCGTGGATCTCCTGTTCAGTAGCACCTTCAGCTTTTGCATTGGAAATATCATCGGGGCTAACCGTCCTTGCATCCTGCTGAACCTTAGCAGCAATGCTGAGCAGGGCTTTGAGCTTTGCTGAAATAGGGGCATTCAAATAATCTTCCAGCACAAAATCAACAATGCCTTTACCATCCTTATAAAGGTATCGCGCGGCGGCGGCATGACTGCTCATGCAGAACATGCAGTCGTTTTTGGAAGAAACAAAACTTGCAATTAATTCCCTGTCGGCTTCCGATAGCGTGGATGGGCCGCGAAGCAAAGCCTGCGCAAGCTCATACAAAGGCTTGCCTGTTTCGGGTCTGAACATCACCAGGCTCCTGATTCCGGGAACCCCTTCGGGTAAGTTGATATGTGCCATTATAAATTTTTATTTAAGCTTGAGTCTGAATGAGCTACAGCCTCCGGAGAGTAAAATGTAACCAGCAGACCTATTAAAAATGTGATTGAAAAAACTAATACTGCATTTCCATAACCGCCCATAACATGGACCAGTGCTCCTACGAAGAATACAACTATTGCGGTTGCCAGTCTGCCGATATTAAAGCAAAAGCCGGTTGCGGTCGCACGGATCTTTGTCGGGAATAGTTCTGGCAGATAGGAAGACAATGTCCCCTGACTGATTCCAAAGAAAAGTGCCAGTAAAGCACATTCAGGATAGATGATCGTGCTGAAGGTTTGATTCGTTTTAAAAATGATGAAGCACATCACAAAACATCCTGCAAAAGTAATCAGCAGCGTTTTTCTATACCCCAGATAATTGATCAGAAATCCTGAAAGGGAGCCTCCCACAATTCCTCCGCTTCCAAGGATCATCATTGTAATCCCACGCTCAGCCTGACCTTGTTCCGCATTTGGGAACAGACTTTGCACCCAGGTTGGCATCCATGAAAATATAGCCCAGAGGCCGATGATCATTGATCCAAAGATCAGAGAGCCCTGAATCAGGTTCTTTTTATTGTGGCTTTCGAACAGAGCCAGGTATTTTGAGGGCTCTACTTTACTCATTGATTCCTGTTTCAGTTGCGTCCATTCTTTTGATTCCCTGATCAGAATTAAGGCAGTAAAAGCCGCAGCCAGTGGGATAAAACCCGGTAAGAATGCCATGCGCCAGTCGGAAAAGAAGTTATTGGCAATTCCCGTTGAAATAATCCCAATCGGAAAGGTAACAGCCAGGATTCCCAGGGCTATGGCCCTTGACTTTGCAAGCCAGACCTCAGCAACCAGAATGGTAGCCAATACCAGTGTACCCCCAACTCCCAGGCCCGAGAAAAACCTCAGCAGAATAACCATCTGCCAGCTGTCTGAAAAGCTGATCAGGATATTAAGTACAGCGTACATACTCACGGCAATAACAAAGGCCCTGATTCTTCCTATCTGATCTCCCAAAAAGCCAAATAATATTCCGCCAAAGGTCCAGCCCAGCAGGAACATGGAGCCGATGTAGGCACTGACCTCGTTCAGATCATCGGAACTCACATCAGCCATCAGTTCTTTAACCACCACCGGCAGATAAACAGGCATCAGGGTTGAGAAATATCCGCCAAATGCATAACAGATCACACAAACGGCGAATAAGAGATTCCTGTTTCCTGCAGGATTTATGATATCTTTCTTTGTTACTGACATGGTCTTATTTAAGGAGTTCATCAAAAGTCAGGGAGACATAATAAACCCCTCCAACTGCCGGTGAACCATAGGCCTGGACATTGTATTTATTGCTCAGATTGGTTCCCCCAATCTTCAGAACCGATTTAGCCACAGGTATTTTAAGACTTACCTGTGCACCCAATTGTCCGTAAGCCTCTATCCTGCCAGGTTGCAGATCGCTAAAAGATCCAACCCAATTGAATGCCGACTGCCAGCGGTAATTCATGCTAAAACCGATATTTTTAAATAAATTCCGGTTTGAAAGGATCAGGTTTGAGACAAATTTCGGGGTATTGAATGCCGGAATATTATTTGGATTTGCACCTTTCAGATCAAAGGATGTCCAGGTACTATTTCCTGTCAGCTGATAGCTTTTAGGGAAATAATATGTCAATCCCAAAGATGAGCCCTGCGCACTCACTTTATCCGAAGCATTGGTATATAACTGATAAGCCTGTGCCTGTCTGTTCAGAATTTCCATTGCGGCAGCAGGATTAGGAGTACCATCAGCAGCTAATACCGGGCTTGTCGGACTGATTACCACCTGATTCAAAATGAAGTCCTGGTAATTGCTGTAATAATAGTTAATGTCGATAAAGAGCTTCTCACTGATTAGCCCTTTATAACCGATCTCATAACTTTCAATCTGCTCAGGCTTGATATAAGCAACATCAGACTTCTTTAGAAGATGCTTGTTATTAGCAATTGCCGTTGGAGGAGGTGTTCCTGATCCGACAGCTGCACCAAAGGCAGCACCAAAAGCATTTACTGAGCTTGAGGTATATGAATTACTGTAAGCGGGCAGACCTGCACTGTTTTCAGGAGTACCTCCAAGGATAGTGATCGGGCCTACAAATAATTTAATGTACTGATCGACAGGGGTTGGGTTCCTGAATCCGGTTTGAAATGATGCCCTGAAATTATGATTATTTACAGGAGAGAAAACTGCAGAAACTCTTGGTGTAAAACTGCCTTTAAAGTTTTCATTCTTGTCATAACGTGCCGAGGCAACCAGCTTAAACTTATCCTCAAAAAGCAGTTTAGACAATTGCAGGAATGCTCCGTATTCACTGATCGTTATTTCCTTGTTCTTATCGTCCAGCAGTGTTCCGTTGGTAAACATGTCAAACTTCCGAAGATTACCTCCTGCAAGAACATCCATAAATTTAACCGCCTTGCTGAAATCATACTGTCCTTCGGCATGATAGAGTTTACTGTTACTGAATATTCCGGCTCCCGTAAGACCCTGTATCGCCTGATATTTATCTTTCATGGCTTCAAATTCAGCAGTGCCGGGTAAAAACCTGCCCTGATCGGCAAATCCACGGGCTATGCTGTGATTATTTGCTGTAACTCCGGTGATATTTCCTTTATAGGCTGCTTCATATCTTGAAAACCAGGTCGCATCAGCCACATTCGGACTTACTTTATTCCCGTTTAAATCCTGAACCCATTCCTGATTCACTTTTTGTCCGAGGGTACGCGGGTTATAAGAATCATGAGAGTTCTCAATCGTGGTATATGCCCTGATAAAGAACTGACTGCCTTTTAGTTCCACTCTGTGCTGCTGCAGGGTGAAATTATTGATCGAAAAACGGCTGCTACCGGTATAGTTAGCAGTTCCCTGTCCAAAATTATATTGGTAAATCGCTTCCATGTTATCAGAAAGACGATAATGCAGAGCTGCATTCATCTTCAAATTATCAACCTTATAATCTGTTAAATAACGCTCTTCATATCCGGTTCTTGAAACACGGCCGATTCCGGTAATAGTTTGAGCAATTTCATCCCCGTAAATGTTCAGTGCATTTCTTCCGGGATTTGAGGCGCCGCGGGATGCTAATGGAGTATTCTGGTCAATGTCAGTGTAATTTGTTGCATACCAATCCAGGCCTTTGAAATAAGAAACATTAGTTTTGAATGCAAACTTATTGTTGAAAGCTTTTGCATAACGCATGGTCAAATCATACAAAGCTGCCGCATCGGTATAGCTATCATTCAGGTGATTAACACCCAATTTGGTTTGGACACTTAAACCCTGGTATTGAAATGGGTCTTTGCTTTTCATCATCAGAACCCCGTTAAAGGCTACCGGTCCGTAAAGAGCTGAAGCAGCTCCTGGAATTAGCTCTGCGCTTTCGGCATCCAGATCCGAAAGTCCGAACAGGTTACCAACAGAAAAGTTTAATCCCGGAGTCTGATTATCCACTCCGTCAACCAACTGAAGAAAACGTCCGGTTCCGATACCTCCGAAACCGCGAGTATTGATGGATTTAAAATTCAGTCCGCTGGTGACCACATCCAGCGATTTCAGAGATTGTAATCCCTCGTAAAAACTGATTGAAGGAGTTTCCCGGATAGATCTTAGATCCATCTTCTCGACCGTTACCGGCGATTGCATAAT
>CAYJAM010000074.1:6541-9318 GCA_964367725.1 uncultured Sphingobacterium sp.
TTTCCCGGATAGATCTTAGATCCATCTTCTCGACCGTTACCGGCGATTGCATAATGTTCTCTTCTACTCTTGAAGCTGAGACGACCACTTCATCCATTTGCGTGGAGGCAGGCGAAAGGGCTAACTTGATCTGGTTTGAAAATTCACTGATTATGACCTCCTGACGAACATAACCGAGCCCAGAGACAATTAATGTAATAGGCAAGGGCAATTTAGTGCTGATCTGAAATTTGCCCTCATTGTCAGTAATGGTACCGGCAAGCAGGCCTTTAATAGAAATGCTTGCTCCGGAGATCGGTTTTTTGCTTTCATTATCGGTAATCGTTCCTGATACAGTTCCGGTTTGAGATAAGGCCGAAAATGGGATAAATAAAGCTATGAGTATGATGTATAGTAAACTTGTTTTCATAAAATTAGATTTAAGGTTTTTTAATTAATTGCGGGGATCTGAGGTATCCCTGATTAACGATTTTGTTTCCCAACGTTTGGTAGAATGCAGGGTCATTAGGGGTAATGCTGGCTAAGCCATCCACATATTTGTTATAAAGGCAAAATAGAGCGGCAATCAGGACAGTATCATGAATTTCAAGATCTGTTGCACCGAGGGATTTTGCTTTTTCAATACTAGATGGACTAACTCTTTTGCCGGAGATCTGAACGTTCTTAGCAATTTCAAGAAGAACCTTCATCTTATCACTTACGGGAGCATTTTCAAGGTCCTGCAAAACCATCTGAGTGGTATTACATTCTCCCATTAAAATATCGGCAGCAGCGGTATGGGCGGCAGTGCAGAATTTACATTCGTTACCAGCCGAAACTACAGTTGCAATAAGTTCACGTTCTGCCTGAGTTAAGGTAGATTCACCTCTTAAAAGTATCTGGGTGAGATCTCTGATCGGATAGGCAGTATCCAAACGATATTCGAGCAAGCCCGTAATTCCGGGCAAATGCTCTTCTAAAGAAATATGTGGCATTTCGCTTCATAATAAATAATTAAAATAGCCTTGCCTTGTTCTTGTTAAAACGTATCGTCTATTGCATAGATTAAATGTTGAGCGGGGAAATAAGCATTATACTTATCCCATTAAATCATGCATTTAAAGCAATTGACAACCAATAAATTGAAAAAAGCGCCCGAAAGCCTTAAGTCAAACAAGAAAATAACAAGGAATTAATTATTCAGGATACTATTTTAAAATAGCTCAGACCCAGCAAGCCCTGCTCATTGGATATAGCTGATAAACCTGAAATTATTAGGAAAGAAGTAATTCCGGAGGCGGGGCAAAGATGTAATAATGCCCGTTTTGAATTGAATTTATGACAAAACTGTGCGGAGATTGGAAATCAAGCACACATAAGTCTTTTAGTGAAATTTCAGAATTTTTGAAGTAGTACTCCAGTTTAATTTGTTTGGCTCCTGATTTTTTGCTGGTGTTCGCGTCAAGATCGTTCACCTTATTAAAATACTCAGCCCGCTTCTTTTCGATCAATGTTTTTTCCTTGTTCTCAATACATATCAGGAAAAGTGTATCTCTCGCAATTTTGCGTTTTACGTATTTGTAAATGGTTCCTTTTAAATTTACCTCACCCTCCATTGATTCAAAATCTTTGGAATCAGAAAGGTAGGGAACGTTGAATGGAAACTTAACCATGATCATGTCTTTGTCCAGATCATTGCCATCCTTAATCTTTTCTGCCAAACGCTCATCCGCTGATTGGGTTAGAAAAAAGAAAAGCCCCTTGTAACCTGCTATATTAAACAGGAACAATAGAAGAAAAAATATGGCCGTTAACTTTCTCAAATTCAGCACAATGTAATAACAATAAAATTACAATTCAAAATTTAAGTTGAAAATGATTAGCTCAAATGTCCCCCTTGCTGGTCGAGACTTCCAACTTCAGACCTCCGACCTGAGCTCATCTGAAATACCCCTCAGCCCGTTCAACTCCTCCCTATCGCGTTTAAATTTCTCCTTATTCTTCTCTTTGAATACGCCGAGCTTATAAGCTGTGAATAGCAAGGCAGCACTTATTACTATGGGTATGAAGGTGTCCAAAAGCGCGTGAGACAGGCCCGAGGTTTCAATTTTCCTTGGCAGAAATGATAAAGGGAATAGAACAACAGAAGAAAAGAAAAGTAATTTGAGTGCATTTTGCATATACCTTTCCGGAGTCTCATAGATCTCAATGATCTTTTGCAGGGAACTGTCAACATCTCCATTATTTAGATCTACTTTCTTAAGGCGGTTCAGCGAACGGAGCATCCCAAAACAAATAAAGATCATACTAACAGAATAAATGCCAATCGGAACAAATTCAATAAATTGAGTATAATCGAATGGATTACCGGTAAGAATGGCAATCCCCAACAGCACTAAAGCAATCAAATATATTAATCCGTAAACCTGCATACTTATCACCTTCTCTAATCGGGAATGCGACCTTTCCCTGATCATGCTGGTAATTATTGTTGCACTTATTGAGCGGGTCGACTGCAATTTCAGATCGTAATCCTGCCAGGCCATTTTTAGTTCATCAATATTCATTGCTGTTCTTTTTAATTATTAATTCTAGTTTACTTTTTATTCTGTTGATCTTCACCCCCGTATTACTCCTGGTTATTCCCATGATCTCAGCGATCTCATCATAGCTTTTGTCATCCAGGTAAAGCATAATTATTGCCTTCTCGATCTCTGTCAGCTTATCGATGGCCTGTTTCAGCATCTGGATCCGTTCATTTTGGACAGACAGATCAGATATATCTGGTATTTCAAATT